>JAXHVO010000085.1 GCA_034189135.1 Thermodesulfobacteriota bacterium
TGAAAGCCTTTCAGAATTTGGGTTTTTGGTTTCGTCACCATCTGTATACCCTTATTCTAAAGGCTTTTCCAGCTTTTTTAGATGGTTATTACTACTTTTTTTCGCTCAATTGGGGTATTATTTTTTGAATGAACCGTTATTTTTTCAGCACGTTGCCAAAATGTAATTTCATTCCTTGAAGCAACAGCTGTTACGATTTCTCCTGGCTGACCAAAAGCCACGGCAAAGTCAAACGAAAACGAGTATAATGCATCATATACAAATCCTATATGGATTTTGGCAAGTGCACTGCCAATAGGTCTTTCCAAATAATCCAGCCCGTCCCATTCAAAAAATGCAATCTGGTCAGGTAATGGATCAAGGTGCTGGATCATTGTTCTGCCAGCTATTTCAGCTTTTACAACAATCTGCTTAAGAGAGGCGGGAACGCTACTGCCGCTAGTTGGAACGGAAATATGGGTTTTATAACCTTCAACACGATCGCTTGCATAATGAAGCGTCATACCTGTGCCGGGAAGATCTATATCTTTGTCAAGGGTTCTTTTCCTTGGGTTTACATTTTTTATACAGGCATTATGTACCAAAAGGCCGCTTTTCCCCACAAAATAAGTATGCGAATCTTCAACCTCAATATTATATACTGTTTGTTTCTCAGCCAGCCGTTTGCTTTCAGCAAGTTTTATCCATTTGCCATCTACGCTATAAGCTTTATCGCCTATTTTTAGTTTTTCGGCAGTAACCCATCCACGGTTTTTTATCCAGAAAGGATGCTCAACAGTAGTACCGATGGTTTCTAAAATACTATTTTCATCATTGAACTTGAGATTTATAACAGTTTGATTCCGTGTAACAAAGGTCCTCGACACTTTGCGCAAAATCGTGTCTTTTTTGTTTTCAAAATGTGAGAAAACATGATCACCTTTTGCAATCTTTTCTATCGGTATAAGCCCATTGGCGGTCTTCACCAGTGTTCCTTCAATAAAGCAAACACCACTATCAGGTTCACACGTGGGTTCACCATTCGGGTTCGGGTTTGTTGCATCATTGGGCGGGGCAGAAGGCCAGTTGAAGTCACAAGGGCTAAAATGTGTTATAGCAGCTCGCCAAAATGTTGTATCTGGTGCGTATTTTCCGTTATCAGTAAGCCCAACAATTTCATCATTAAACATCCCATCCTGATTGAGATCATCGGGTTGGTCATCGCCATCCGCATCTAATGCGTCAACAATGCCGTTATTATCCATATCGAGGAGTTTTACCACCACTCCGTTATTTAAAGGAACCCAAACACCACGGTCACGGTCGTAAAAGCCCACGGGTACAGGTATTCCCACATCAAAACCAAGGAAATTTTGCACCCAGGTAACCACCGATTTTTCAAATCGAACCCGGTCTGCTCCATCTACAGCAAGCTCCACGCAATAGGTGTATGCAGAGGTAGGCGGTAATACAGCCGGCATGGAATCAATAGTGGTAAATTCGCTCGCCCTGACGGTGATGGTTTCAAGCTGATGAACATCGTTACCGTTTTCATCTACCAACCAGGCAGAGTTGTCTCCGGTAAAAACCATGGAACAGGAGCGTGAGCCGAATTCGTCGGTGACTTCGGTGCTCTGATGTGTAACGATTGTATTCGCATTACCATCAAAGGTAAAAGTGGTGGATACCGGATCTTGTGCGATCATCTGGATGGTTTCAGTTATGGCGATATCGTTCCAGGGCACATAGACCTTTCGGTGCGATGTTATAAATCCTTCTTTCCGATAAACAATCCTCATAGTAGCGCCACCTTCAACAGGTATGGAAAACCTGCCAGTGGTGTCTGTCAATATTGTACCGTATTCAGGATGGCTGTGAATAGTTATTGAAACATCCTGTATGGGAGAATCGTCTATTGCATGGACAATACCGGTAATTAATGAAAATCTCTTTGGATCATACTCATCAACTGTAGAATCAGGTGGTATTAAATCTTCATATCTTTGACCGAATGATCCCTCGGGCTGTGGAGCGGGGTTGCCTGTAACCTTGACCGTAGTCTTGGCACTTGCAGAGCCGAAAGACCCTGTAACGGCAAGTGTATAGGTGGTGGTATGTTCAGGAGTTACGGAAAGGGTCCCGTTTGTGGATACACTGCCGACTCCGTGGTCGATGTGGGCACTGTGGGCATTTTCCGATGACCAGGAGAGTGTCGCTGATCCACCCTGGGCAATGGTTGCCGGTGATGCACTGAAACTAACTGCAGGCGGTACGTTTACCGTAACGGTGGCACTGGCGGTAGCGGCGCCGCCGGGATTTGTAGCTGTGATGGTGTAGGTGGTGGTTTCTGTGGGTGATACAATATATGATCCGTTTAGGGCTACGCTTCCGATACCGGGCTCGATCACACAGGTATCCGCATAAGTGGAAGTCCAGGTTAGAGTGGAAGATTCGTCTGTTAGAATTGCTGTCGGACCAGCAGTGATTTCTACCGTAGGCAAATCAACTATATTCACCATAACCGTGTCAGGTGCACCGTCTATGGTGCCGTCGCTTACAATGAGTTGGACCTCATAGGTGCCGATCAGATCTGCGCTAAAGGTCGGATTCACCATTGAAGGGTCGGAAAGGACGGCCGTACTTCCGGTGGGAACAGATACAAACGTCCAGCTATAGGTTATGGTGTCACCGTCTATATCGCTTGAACCGCTGCCATTGAGTGTAACAACGCTACCTTGCAAGGCAGTCTGATTAGGCCCTGCATCCGCCACAGGCGGATCATTTACAGGATTTATCGTAATGGTTACTGTTGCATCACCGGAATCAACGGTGCCGTCATTGGCCCTAAATGTAAAGAAATCACTGCCGTGATAGTTATCATTGGGTGTGTAATTAAGATCAGGAGCTGTACCGGTGAGTGTCCCGTGAGACGGATTGGATACGATTTGATAGGTTAGAGTATCACCATCTGCATCGGATGCGGTAAGAGTAATGGATGCGGTTTCATCTTCATTCAGTGTGACTGATTGACTATTGGCCACCGGGGCATCATTGACCGGATTAATGGTGATATTGACCGTAGCGGTATCCATACCGCCGTTGCCGTCGCTGATAGTGTAATTAAAGCTGTCCGTACCGTTAAAGTTTTCATCCGGCGTGTAGGTCAGCGTACCGTCGCCGTTGCTGCCTGTCGTACCGTGGGCCGGCTGGGTAAAATCATCGACACCAAGGGTATCGCCGTCCGGGTCCGTATCGTTGCTTAAAACTGTAATGGCGGTTAGCGGTGTATCTTCATTGGTGGTGACCACATCATCGCCTGCAGTGGGAGGATCATTTACCGGCTGGATTAAAAGAGTGACTGTGGCGGTATTGCTGTCCAGGCTGCCGTCACTGGCTTTGAAGGTAAAGGTGTCGCTGCCGTTATAATCGGATGATGGGGTGTAAGTCAGATTCGGAGCTGTGCCGGTTAAGCTGCCATGGGACGGCCCGATTACGATTTGATAGGTTAACGCATCGCCATTGGCATCGGATGCGGTTAGAGTAACGGCGGCTGTCTCATCTTCGTTCAGTGAAACGGTTTGATCATGGGCCACCGGTGCGCTGTTGGCAAGGGTCACCGTGGCACTGGCTGTGGCCGTGCCGCCGGTACCTGTGGCGGTGATGGTATAGGTGGTAGTTTCCGTGGGCGAAACAGCGGTCGATCCGTTAACATCGACATTGCCGATACCCGGTTGTATCACACAGGTATCCGAATGGGTGGAAGTCCATGATAAAGTTGAAGATTGACCCACATACATGGTGGAAGGATCAGCCGATAATGTGACCTCAGGTGGAGGGGTTACGCCTTTTTTCTTTATCTCTATTTTTATTGAAGAATCTGGAGTTCCCGCAAAAAAAATTGTAATTCGGCTGTTAGTGAGCAGATCAACATCTTTTTCAAAAATAGTACTGGTTCCCGTCAAAAAGTCGCTAAGGCCAATAAAATTTCCGTTTAGAAAACAAAATCCTCCCGCTATTTCTTTATCAGGTGTATTTTTGACAATGGTTAGGACGCCGTCTGAAGGTTCATCCACTGAGAATGGATGTAATGATAAATGAACATACAAATTGCTGATTGTTAAATCTTCGGGGCCAAATACTGTCTGGTCTGCATAAACAGGGGCTGCAATAGCTGAAATAATAAAAAGAATTGTGAAAAAGGAAAGGATTTTTTTATACATGGCTCTTTCTCCTAGTTTGAAAAAGACGTCTTACTGTTTTACGCACAAACCCGGGTATATTCACTTAAAGCGCATGAACCGGAGTCCCAAAAGTCCGTCCGCAAAATATTGAGGATTTAGAGATGAAAAATTTATTTTTCTATAAACGCCGGATAATTAGACGAAAAAATTTTGCAATAATTATACCGGATAACTATACATAAAAAAGCAAGATAAGAAATGATTGTATAAACAATGAGATAACAGAAATCTATATGGTTTATACGGAGGATATTTATCGATAAAACCAATGAAATATGAAGATAAAATTGCACATATATGTGTGCATTGCACATATTTATGTGCAATCACTCGAAGGCCTATTAAAAAGCCTCCCGCTTTGATTCAGCGGGACGTGGTGCAACATTTTGTAATCGTTCAATGTGTAATCAGCACACCCCATGATTATCCCGCTGTTTCGGGACATGCCATTCTGGTTCCGCTGCTTTTGGCGTGAGGGTTGATTTTTTTGAATTCAATATGTTTTAATAATTTAATATAAACAATTAGTTATCGACAATCAGGATCTTGGTATGAAGGAATTTTGAAGGCTATCACATACAGATTAAAGTGCACATATTCTTGTGCAATAAATCAGATGGTCTCGTAATCAGATTTTACCGTACTTTTATTAATAACGAAGTGAAAATCGGAGAAATACTGGCGCTCATCACACCCGCTGCATAAAAAAAGACCCGGGGTAAAGACCCGGGCCTTTTTTATCGAGCAGTATTTGTTATGCGATTAGAACAATCCGGTCACCTGGCCGGTCTGCGGATCGACATCCACCCGTCTGAAGGCCGGGTTGGAGCCGGTTCCAGGCATCAGGCTGATGGTTCCTGCGCAGGGGCAGAGAAACTTGGCACCGGAATAAATCAGCACGTCCCGAATGGGCAGCGTCCAGCCTTTGGGTGCACCCTTGACCGTGGGATCGTGACTCAGGCTGAGATGGGTTTTGACCATCATGGTTGCAAAGTCGGCGTACTTGGGATCATCCTCGAGCATCTTGGCTTTGGCCTCGGCCTCCGGAGTCCAAGACACACCGTCCGCACCGTAAACTTCCTTGGAAATCAAATCGACGCGGTCGCGCAGTTTCATCTCTAACGGATAGAGGAATTTAAACTCGTTTTCTTCCTCACAGGCCTCGACCACGGCATCGGCAAATTCCAGTGCGCCATCGCCGCCCATCTCCCAGTGTTTGGACTCGGCACAGCGGGCACCGGCTGCTTCGGCTGCCTTGCGGACAATGTTACATTCCGCATCGGTATCGGTGAAGAACCTGTTGATACACACCACCGGGTTGATGCCGGCCTTGCGGATGGTGTTGATGTGATGCACCATGTTTACGCAGCCCTCTTCAACCATTCCCAGGTTCTCTTTGGTGTACGCATCCGGCATGGCGATACCCGGTGTGACTTTGGGCCCACCGCCGTGGCTTTTCAATGCACGAATGGTGGTGGTCAGTACCGATACATGCGGTTTCAATCCGCTGAAGCGGGATTTGACGTTCCAGAATTTTTCAAAGCCGATATCGGCACCGAAACCGGATTCGGTGATGTGATAGTCGAACAGTTTCAACCCCACGCGGTCGGCGATAATGGAGGACTGGCCCACGGCGATGTTGGCAAACGGTCCCGCATGCACCATACAGGGGTTGTATTCGGCGGTGCACATCATGGTGGGGTTGATGGTGTTGCGCATAAACGCGGTCATGGCGTTGCCGACTTCCAGATCACCGGTGGTGACGGGTTTACCGCTCTTGTCGAAAGCCACGGTGATGTTGTTGAGCCGTTCTTTCAAATCGGCCAGATCACGAATCACTGCCAGAATGGCCATACATTCGGAGCCAACCGCAATACCGAATTTGGACTGCATGGTAAAGCCATCCATACGGCCACCAATACCGATAATGATATTTCGCAGGGCCTGGGCGCAAAAGTCGATGATCCAGCCCATCTCCACCCGGGTGGGGTCGATATTCAAGCGCGGCATGCCGGTCAACCGGTCCAGCTGTTCGTCATTGTAGTTACGCTCATGCTGCATGCGCGCGGTCAAGGCCACCATGGCCAGGTTATGGGCATTCATGATATCGTTGATGTCGCCGGTCAGACCCAATGAGAATTCGGTCATGGGAATCAGCAGCGAGTTGCCGCCGCCTGCAGCGGTTCCCTTTACGTTCATGGTCGGCCCGCCGGAGGGCTGGCGCAGTGCCCCGCCCACGTTTTTGCCGCGTTTACCGAGGCCTTCCATCAATCCACAGGAAGTGGTGCTTTTGCCTTCTCCCAGCGGGGTCGGCGTGATGGCGGTCACCTCGATGTATTTTCCATCCGGTTTGTCCTGGAGACGATTGATAATTTTCAAAAAGTCCAGTTTCGCCAGTCGGCCCATCGGAAGTATTTCGTCCTTTTCCAGGCCAAGTTTGTCCCGCCATTCATCCGGTGTCGGCATGTTCGGTTCAGCCGCCTCGGAAATCTGCCAGTCAGCCATTTCTACTGCATTATAAGCCATAAATTGTCCTCCTCATGGTAATAAAAGTTAGCATTTCAGAAACCTTACAGGTTCCTCGTTTAATTATCTTACAATTTTTTCTATATATTCAACTGGTTCTGAGCTTTTTTTTAATAAAGTAATTTTCGTATCATGAAAAATTTGATTTGGCAAGAGATATATACCATAAAAACATCACATTCAGCCCTTATTTTTCTGTTTTTGTTTTATAGTAATTACCACAAATATTTGTTTTTCAATCTTAGTCGGTTCGTCAGGAGAATCGCCTGTTTGGCCGGTACCAGACTTCACAATCTTATCTGAAAATAAACGTACGGCAGCTATCTCGGAAAGATTAGAATTGAACCAGCCCCAAGGGACAGAATCTTACGGAAGCGTTGATCGTCTCTGCCTGTATGGGCTTACCTGAGAAGATAGGGGGCGTGTTACGATACCGATCTCATCTGTAAGTCTTGTACCGGCCAAACAGGCGATTCTCCTGACGAACCTTAGTTTTAATGAATCGTTGTGCCCAGTCGGACAGGAGAATTTATGAGAAACAATATCATGTTAAATCGATGAGGGTTCTGTCTTGTTCTGCAATTGATTTAAACTGAAATAAAGCCCTCTCTTATCTATCAAATTTTGGTGGGTTCCTGTTTCGATGATGCGCCCCTTGCTGAGCACAATGATGTTGTCGGCGCTGCGGATGGTGGACAGACGATGGGCGACAACAATCGAGGTTCTTTTGATCATCAGGTTATTCAGCGCCTCCTGAATCTTTTTCTCTGTCTGGGAGTCAATATATGAGGTGGCCTCGTCAAACAGGATCAGTTGCGGATCACGGGCAAACGCCCTGGCAATGGATATCAACTGGCGCTCACCACTCGATAATGCTATGCCTGAACCGCTCAACACCGTTTCTATACCCGCCGGCAGCCGGTCCACCAGGTCCCGGCAATGGGACACCGTTAAAATATCCATCAGCTCCTTTTGGGAAAGATCCGGCTTTCCTTTTAAAATGTTGTCTCGAATGGACCCGGAAAATAAAAAGGGCTCTTGCATCACCAGCGCCATTTTGGACCTTAACACTGAAGTCTCAACTTCCCGGATATCCCTTCCGTTTATGCAAACCCGGCCGGACACGGGATCATAAAAGCGGGCAATCAGGTTAATCAGAGAGGTTTTGCCTGACCCGGTGGGCCCGACCACCGCCAATGTTTCTCCTTTTTGTACTTGAAACGAAATCTCCTCAAGAACACTTTCCCCCGGCACATAATCAAAGGAAACGTTTTGCAAGGAAATGTCTTGTATCACGCTTAAACCCGGCGCACCGGTTTTTGATCCCACAGCCATTTGCGGCAGCATGCTCTGGTGGTCTAATAGTAAAAATATTCTTTCAGCCGAAGCCATGGCATTCTGCAGAATGTTATACTTTTCGGCCAGATCTCTGATGGGACGAAAAAACATTTTCATATACGCAATAAAGGCAACCAGGGCGCCAAGACTGAGGTTTTCTGCAATGACATTTTTCCCCCCGTAAAACACCACCAGGGCAGCCGCAACCACTCCTAAGATTTCTATCAGAGGCAAAAATACAGCCAACACACGGATCTGCCGCATGCCTGCCAGATAGTTTTCATGGTTCAGCCCCTTAAAATTGTTGGCATTATTTTGTTCACAGCGAAAAAGCTGAATCACCCTTACTCCGTCAATGGTCTCGGAAAACCGGGTGTTGATTTCCGCTAGTTTAACCCGAAGGTCTCTGAACACCTCCCGGGCCTTTCGGGAAAAAACAATAGATGCATAAAGAACAAAAGGAAGCACCATGAAAGACACCAGGGCCAGTTTCCAGTTCAGGCAGATCAGAACGACTGCAATCCCAACCAGCAAAAACAGATCCTTGAAGATAATGGAAATCACCGAGGTAAACAGCTCATGCATATTCTGAATATCATTGGTCACTCGGGTCACCAGCCTTCCCACCGGATTTTGGGTAAAGAATTCGATGGATAATTTCTGGATTTGCGCAAAAAGTTTTATTCTCAGATCATGCATGATCATATGGCCGGCATACTCCATGATCATTTTTTGCAGGAAACTGATGCCAAAGTTCACCAGTATGATGACCAGAAATATGGCGGTAAGCACTCCCAGGCCGGAAAAATCACCTTGGCGCAGTACGGCCATATCCTCTTTTTCCAGGCTGCCCAGCATTTCATAAGGAATTCGTCCTTCTGTTTCTGTGATGGAAAACAACCTGGGGTATCGGTTGACCACCGCTCTGATTTTCGGGTCGGATATATCTGCAGTCAAATACCGGCTTTTACCTTCGGCTCCCGGTACCAGACGGGTTTGCATGGTATCGGTTTGAGGCACAATATACCGGTCAATGGCTATCTTGGTCACATAGGGCAGAGAAAGATCGAGCAGGGTGATACAGATAACCAGAACAATCGACCATAGCAGCAACCCTTTATACGGCCCGGCATAGGGATATAGACGTCTGAGCAGCTTGGTGTCGTAAGGCCGACCAAGCTTTTGTTCTTCGAAATATCCGAAATCTGTTCTCATAATGTTATTTTCGACTACTCACGTAGCCAGGCTGAAGCAGTTTAGACTGAAGGCTGAAGGGGTCAAAAGAGCAAGCTTATCGTCCTTTGGCGGAATGTGATTCTTGCACCAAACATGGTTTCAAAATATGCTTTTTCCTAACAGTCTTCAACCTTCGGCCTATCCACCTGAGTTGTTATAATTTTACGTCGCCTCCAACCCTTCTTCAATTTCCTGCAGGCGATATGTTTTGGCGTAGTATCGGTTGTTTTCCATCAGCCGCGCGTGGGTACCGGACTCCACCATCCGTCCCTGGTCCAGGGTGACAATTTGATCGGCAAATCGGACGGCGGATAACCGGTGGGAAACAATAATGATCGTCCGTAAACCGGCCATGTCCGCTATGGATTTGATGATCGCCGCCCCTGTTTCCAGATCCACCTGGCTGATGGGATCATCAAAAATCAGCACGGGCGTTTCCCGCAAAAATGCACGTGCCAGGGCAATCCGCTGTTTTTGCCCTCCGGACAGGATGACCCCCTTTTCGCCGGTGACCGTATCAAAACCGTGGGGAAATGATTGAACGGTCTGGTAAAACGATGCCATGGCGGATGCCCTGACCAACTCCTGTTGGCTAACCTGCCGGTTGCCAAGGGTGATATTTTCCCTGACGGTTCCGGCAAACAAAAACGGCTCCTGGGGGACGAAGGAAATTTTAGACCTCAGCCCGTTGAGCTGAATCGATCGAACATCTTGTTGATCCAGCAATACCTGTCCATCCGACACATCATAAAGCCTTGGAATCAGGCTTAACAGGGTTGTTTTTCCACTTCCCGGCGGACCCACGATGCCCAGCATTTTTCCGGGCGCAAGATCGATATCGATTTCACCCAGTGCGGGGGAAAGAGTATTTTTATAGGAAAATGAAACATGATCAAAAACGATGCGTCCCTGGATATGATTGGCCGGTTTGGCAGCGGGCTGATTGGCAATCTCAGGCCGGGTCTGTAAAATGCCGTTTAATCGGTCGAGAGATGCCCTGCCCCGCTGAATCAGGTTGGTGACCCATCCCAGGGCCATCATCGGCCAGGTAAGGATTCCAAGGTAGCTGATAAATGCCACAAAATCTCCCGGGGTGATGGTAAGGGAAATTGCCTGGCGGCCGCCGAAATAAAGCACCATGGCCAGGCTGATATTGGTAAACAGCAGCATCATGGGAAAAAAAGAACCGACAATTTTGACCAGACTTAGATTTTTTTGCACATACTGCTTGGATATGGCATTAACTTTTTGGGCTTCCAAGTTTTGCAGGTTATAGGCTTTTACAATCCTAATTCCGGCAAACCGCTCCCTGACCACCTCGGTTAAATCGGAAAATGCCCCCTGAACTTCAAGGTATCTTTGGTGCATTTTTCTGCTGAAAAACAGTGTTCCCACCACAATGAACGGCATGGGGATCAGTACCAGCAGGGTGAGTGTGATATTGATGTATGCCATGAAACCGATGGACGCCATGCCGAGCACAATGGAATCGTTGAGTGCAACCATGCCCATACCTGTGGCCATGCGGATCTGTTGAATATCGTTGGTGGCATGGGCCATTAGATCCCCTGTCCGGGTCTTATCGAAAAAGGAAGCGGAAAGCATCTGAATATGGGCAAAGAATGTGTTTCGCAGGCCCTCTTCCACCCGCCTGGAGGTACCCAGGAGGCAACGCCGCCACAGATAACGAAAAACACCAATCATTAAAGCAATTCCGGCCATCCACACACTGTACAAGAAAAGCCCTTTTGCATCGATTTGCAGCGCGGTGAGATCGTCAATGGCCCATTTTAAGATTCGGGGAATAAAAAGCTGCAACACATCCACAATAATCAGACAGACCAGTCCGCCAACAATCACCACACGGTTTTCTATGAAATATGGTTTGATTAGAGTCGTCGATTTCATTTGAATTAAATAAATAAGTTCTTCTCCAATTTAATTGGAGAAGAGGGTCCAAGCTTGACCCCTGGAACGCTCTGAAAAAATATTGACTCCCTTTATGATTATCTACTTGACTTGTGTTAATTAACTACAACGAATCGAAAGATAATCTAATAAATATAATTGCTGCTTTCAACAACTTCAAGCAATTTGTTTTTCCCACAGATTGACTTTCCGGCCACCTGTTGATATTATAATACGGTTATGGGATCAGGAAACGTGGTGGAATATATCGACCAACAAAAAATACTGTGTGCGGTCGTACTGGAGGTAAGGAACCAGCGACTAAGACTGCTTACCGAAAACAACCGGGAAGTGAATCTTTCGGCCAATCGCCTGTCACACAAATGCAAGACTCAAATTGATTTGTCCTCCGGCAGAAACAGGATGGTTCAGTCATTAAAAGAGATTGCCGATCTGCGGAAAGAGTTGATTAACCACGTGGATATTAAGGGCCTCTGGGAAGTTTTAAACACGGAACAGGAATGGATTGATGTGGCCACCATGACCGAGTTCTGTTTTCCTGACAATCCCTCCTGTGATCACGAATCAGCCGTGATACGGGCCTTTTTTAACAACCGACTCTATTTCAAATTTAACCCGGACAGTTTTTTTCCCAATACCCAGGAGCAGGTCACCAGAATTGCCGCCCGGGAAAAAGAGAATGCCCGCAAAAAACAACTCATCACCCAGGGAGCGGCCTGGATAAAAAGGGTGTTGAACGGCCGCTTTACCAAGCCGCTGTCTGATATAGAAGCAGAATTTGCGGATATCTTAAAATCGGCTTATCTTTGGGAAAAAGAAAGCAACCATTATGAAATCGGCAAGGTCATGCTGGCAAAGGCAGGCATCTATGACCTCAGCAGGGTTTTTCAGATTCTGCAAAAGATTGAGGTGTTCCATAAAGATGAAAACATCGACCTTTACAGGTATAACATACGCACCACTTTTCCCGACCAAGTGATTAAAGCCGCATCTGATCTTACCGAGCGGAAAACCGACTCACCGCAAAACGATTTTTCCCATACCAAACGGATCGACCTGACCGAATTATCCCTGATGACCATCGATGGACAGGCCACCGTTGATTTTGACGATGCCTTGAGCATCGAAGACAGGGGGGATCATTATAGGCTTGGCATTCATATCGTCGATGTCGGGTGCTTTATTCCAAAAGGGAGTGTGATTGACGGCGAAGCCTTTAAACGGGGAAGCTCCATTTATATGCCGGACCGAAAAATCTCCATGCTCCCCACCCATCTGGCGGAAAATCTTTGCAGCTTGAAAGCCGGTGAGATTAGACCGGCCATCAGTACAATGATAAAACTGACTCCTGCTGCGGATATCATTGATTATGAAATCATCCCCAGTCTGGTTAAGGTCAAGCACCAACTTTCCTATTACGATGTGAACCTGCTGGCTGAGGAAGACAAGGCCATTGTTATTCTGCGTAAAATTGCCGCCAAATATCGTGAAAGCAGGCTGTCATCAGGAGCGATTCACATCTCACTTCCGGATATCAATGTGTGGATCGACGAGGATGATTTAATCACTGTGAACAAAATTAATAGAGAAAGCCCGGGCCGGATGCTGGTTTCGGAGCTGATGATCATGGGAAACTGGCTCTCCGCCAAGTTTCTGGCAGACCGAAAAATCCCAGCGATCTTCAGAAGTCAGCCGGATCCAAGGGAGCGTTTATACAAGGGGGAAGAGGGAACTCTGTTCCAAAATTACATGCAGCGCCGGTATTTAAGTCGATTTATATTGAACACTGAACCCAAACGGCATTCAGGACTTGGACTCGACTGTTATGTCACCGCCACATCACCGATCCGGAAATATTTTGACCTGGTCACCCAGAGGCAGTTGCGATCCGCCCTTGGTATGGAAGACGCTTACACCGGTGAAGAAATAGATAAAATCACCATGTCTCTCCAGCAGCTCATGAGCAACGTCTCACGAATCCAGCAACGCCGCAACCGATACTGGATTTTGAAATATCTTGAAAATAAAATCGGCCAAAAAGAAGAGGCCATTGTGCTCTACCAGCGCAGAGACAGATACCAGATTCTTCTCCCGGAGTATATGCTAGAATGCGATCTGTCTGCTCCCGGCAGTATTGTTTTAAAGCCTAAAGATGTGATCCGAGTGACCTTGCAGCATGTCAATGCCAGGAAAAACTCATTTTCCGTATACATGGGATAAACAGACTTACAATGACACTTGTCGCTAGCCATAATGCGTCTTTTAAAACTTGTTTTTTGAGTTATGACGTAAATGTTCCGAGTTACGAGTTGCGGGTTGAAAATCTTGATGAATATTCCGATTAATAACACGAAACGCGCAACTCGTAACCCGAAACAATATCACTTGACGTACACATAGAATCTGCCGCCGAATAAAGTCAGTAAGCAGCAGAGTTGGCACAATGGCAACACTTTACAACGAGTCGCCAAATTCGCTGTGGGATTCAGCTTATATTAAGTTCACCATTTCAGGAGCATAGTTGTGACCACTCCAGAAATAAAAACAAATAAATATACCACCATTGCCCGTCTGTTTAAGCTGATCAGCAATATTTCCGAAGAACAGCTGTTGATTTTGGTAAAAGAGTTACTCAAAGACCGTTTTACGGCTCATTTGTTCAGGCTTATTGTTGAAATGACCGATGACCAGCAGTTAAAACTGATCAAGCAATTGGAGGAAGTGTCTGCAAAGTCGGGCAATCCGGATAAAAGAAGTCAAAAGAGAAAACCTTGCCTGATCAGTGTCGATTACATGGTGGGAAATCGTAAATTCAAAAGCTTTATGCTCGATATCAGCACTTTTGGCGTATTCATTGAAACCAAAAACCTTTTTCCGGTGGGGAAAGAAATCATCATGTCTTTTACCTTGAGTAACCATCAAAAACCCTTTAAGCTCACTGGTGAAATTATCTGGAGCGGCTCCCAGGGGATCGGGGCAAAATTTAAATATTTAAACCAGCACCAGTTTGATATCATTAAATCCTATTCGGAAAAGATGGATGAAATATATGAAATAAACAGTTAAGGATAATTTGATGCGCGTATTATTCTGGTATTGTGAACGTTTTGACTGGATACCCTCAATGAAAACACTTGATGATGCACCTGACGCTCATCCTGCTGAAAACGAAAAAACCGTGGTTGCCTTTGTTCACATTGAACCGGCAGATGTCGAGAAAGGCAGCAGCGCGGAGACCAAACTGGTCAAAAATTCAAAATGGCTGGCCCGTAAATGGGAGACAATGAAAATTGTGCTCCATTCCTTTACACACCTGGGGGAAGAAAAAGCCAAAGCGGATAAGGCACAGGAATTGCTTAAACGTGCAGGCAAACGACTGGAGAATGCGGGCTACTCGGTTTTGCAAACTCCGTACGGATATTTCCTCGATCTTGCCATCAAAGCACCCGGACACCCTCTGGCAAGAATTTACAAACATTTTTAGCCCGATCAATTCGTCTTTTTTCCCTGCTTAGTCCATATATTTTTAAATACGATAAGGGGTAGGATCGGGAAGTTTCTTATCAATGGCCTTTTTGGTGAACCGTTTGCGCTTTAATAAGTGTTAGTGGCTCGTCCGGAGAAGCGCCCATTTGCCCGTATCCGTCTTAAAAATCATTTCGAGAAACTGGCGTACGGCAGCTATCTCGCTGAGATTCGATTTGAACCAGCCCCAAGGGCAGAACCCCACGCCAGCGTTGATCTTCTCTGCCTGTATGGATTTTACTGAGAAGATAGGGGGCGTGTACAGAGTGCTGAATTTTTTTGTTAAGGCGGATACGGGCAAATGGGCGCTTCTCCGGACGAACTGAGTAGAGATTGATAAATTCCCCACCTCTCAATTAGGTAAAGTAATTTATTTTATCGCTCTCCACCTGTCACAGGCCGATCTCGTTGGCCGCTTTTTCCCATATGCCTTTGATGGCCTGAGATGTTGCTGAATTTGGTTGATATTCGAAAATGGTCTCTGCCTGAACCATGGCTTGGGTGAACACCGGGTCAAAAGGGATGCACCCCAGCCACATTAATTTTCTTTCTTTTGAGAATTTTTTAATGCTTTCGGTCAACTCCGAATTAAGATCGAACTTGTTGACACAAACCATGGCGGGAACTTTAAAAAAAGCGGCCAGTTCCACCACCCGTTCCATATCATGTTTACCTGAAACAGTCGGTTCGGTCACAATCAGCACTGCACTGGCCCCGCCGATAGATGCAATGACCGGACAGCCTACGCCCGGGGGACCGTCGGTGAGAATGAGATCAAGGTTTTTTTCTTCCCCGAGTTTTCTGGCTTCCTGGCGTACCAGGGTGACCAGTTTACCTGAATTCTCTTCTGCGATCCCCAGTCTGGCGTGCACCATCGGCCCAAAACGCGTATCTGAAATAAACCACTGGCCACATGTATTCAGCTGGAAGTTGATCGCTTTTTCAGGGCAAAAATACACACAAACACCGCAGCCTTCACATTCAATCGGGTTGACCACATAGTCTTCATCAATGGCATTCCATCGGCATAATTCTCGACACAGATCACACTCGGTACACTTTTCCCTATCAATATCCGCCGTATAACCGGACTGAAAATCAGCCTGTTTTACCACCTCAGGGCTCATAATCAGATGAAGATCTGCCGCATCCACATCGGCATCACACAGAACCTTGTTTTTAGCCAGTGACGCAAAGGCGGCCATCAAACTGGTCTTCCCGGTTCCACCCTTTCCGCTAATCACGATTAACTCTTTCATAAATCTTTCCCATTTTTCTTTAAAACGATATTCGTTAGAAACAAACAGTCGTTTTTCAATCTTAGCTCGGTTCGACCGGAGAATCGCCTATCGGCCCGTTACAATATTTAACATATGAGATCGGTATGTTACACGCCCCCTATCTTCTCAGTTAAATCCATACAGGCAGAAACGATCAACGCTGCCGTGGGATTCTGTCCCTTGGGGCTGGCTCAAATCTAATTGAAGTCTGCCTCAGGCAGACCGTACGTTCATTTCCAGATAGGTTTGTTAAGTATTGTAACGGGCCGATAGGCGATTCTCCGGTCGAACCTTAGGTTTCATGCATCGTTGTGCCCAGCCGGGCATGAAAATTTATGGCGATTTATTCTTTGGGCTTCTAAAAATTTCGTATGGTGATCGGGTAATTATTGCTTCGGTTTTCAGACCGAAAAAAGGTTTTTCCTCGCTCACAGGGTGCAGATAGCAAATTATTAAGTTTTAGTAAACTTGTTTTAGCCGATATTTCATGATAGGCGCGCCTGTCTAACAAAATCAGTTTTAACCCATGGTACATATCTATAAAATATTATTTTTAAAATGTGTAACGTGGTTAATATTGACAGCCAAGCGACTATTTATTACAAAAATGTATGATTACATCCAAAGGCCAAAACCCTGCACAGAAGTGGGAATAAATGCATAAAATAAGACGGATAGAAGAAATTACCCTGCTGTATGAGATTAGCAAGGCCCTGAATGAACATCTCGACCTGCGAAAATCCTTGTACAAGGTTTTGGAGATACTGTCCAGCTCCATGAATATGGTTAGGGGAACCATAACCATTTTGAATCCCTTAAGAAACGAGATAAACATCGAGGTAGCGCATGGCATTTCCAAAAGTGCTATGTCCAAGGTAAAATATAAACTCGGAGAGGGAATTACCGGCCGGGTGATTGAAACCGGAAAAGGGGTCGCCATTCCAAAAATAAGCGATGAACCGCTGTTTCTTGACAGAACTGCATCCAGAAAGGCCGTACCGATTGAAGAATTCTCTTTTATTTGTGTGCCGGTGAAAAAGGGAAAACAGGTGATTGGAGCATTGAGCGTAGACAGGCCTTTTGATGAATCCTACCTGCTGAAAGAGGGGAAAAAACTTCTCTCAGTTGTGGCCACCATGATCGCCCAGCATGTGATTAACATTGAAACCATCCGCCTGGAAAAAAAGCAGTTAAGAGAAGAGAATAGAAAGCTCAGGGAAGAACTGGAGAATAAATACAGTATCACCAATATTATCGGCAACAGCAATAAAATGCGCGAGGTCTATCAGATGATCTCCCAGGTTTCCAAGAGTAATGCCACCGTGCTTATTCGAGGGGAAAGCGGAACAGGAAAAGAACTCACCGCTAACTCCATCCATTACAGCAGCAACCGGGCAAAGAATGCTTTTATTAAGGTCAACTGCGTGTCTTTGCCGGAAAATTTGATTGAAAGCGAGCTTTTTGGTCATGAAAAAGGGGCTTTTACCGGTGCAATTAAAAAGAAGTTGGGAAAATTTGAGCTGGCACACATGGGAACCATTCTCTTAGATGAAATCGGTTCCATCAGTCTTGATGTACAGGTTAAATTGCTTCGTGTCTTACAGGAAAAAGAATTCGAGCGGGTCGGTGGTCATCAAACCATTAAAGTGAATGTTCGCGTGGTTGCCGCCACCAACAAAAACCTTGAACAGGCTGTGGAAGATGAAAGTTTCCGGGGCGACCTGTATTACCGGTTGAATGTTTTTCCAATTTACATGCCTCCCTTAAGAGAGCGCAAGACCGACATTCTGCTTCTGGCCGACTATTTTCTTGAGAAATATGCCAAAGAAAACCACAAGGACATCAGAAGGTTTTCCACGCCGGCCATAGACATGCTGATGGAATACCACTGGCCGGGAAATGTAAGAGAGCTGGAAAATTGCATTGAACGGGCGGTGCTACTATGCGAGGGGGGCGTCATCCACAGCTATCACCTTCCACCTACGCTGCAAACGGGCATGGAATCAGATACATTGCCAGCCTTATCCATAGAAGATGCGGTAGCAAACCTTGAAAAGGAGATGCTCATAGACGCACTCAAAAATACTCGCGGCAATATCACGGCAGCGGCAAAAATACTCCGGACCACGGTCCGAAAGTTTTCCTATAAAGCGGAAAAATACCACATAGATTATCGCAACTATCGCTAATTTTTGAGAAACAGTATTATCATTTTTCCCGGCACAGGGGGAGGAAAACTTTTAAGGTCTGCCTGTTATGCTTTCGTTCTTTTTTACCAATGCCGCTAACCCGAGGGCTTTTGCTTTGAAACTTGACACATAGAAGGCTTTTCATTATATTTTGCAGACCTGTATTTGGCATCTCAGCATCAACCATAAATCAGGGGGTTGAATATGCAAAAAAAACTGTTTCACATTATAATCGTTCTTCTGTTCGCCTTCTTTTGTTTTTCCGGTTGCTACCAGATGGGAAGGGCAATCGGAAAGGCGGAAAAACAGGTAAATAAGGTGGAAAGAAAAATTGAAAAAGCCGGTAAAAATTTTGAAAGGGGATACGAAAAAGAAAAAAACGCAGACTAAATTATCATATTGGAACTGCCGACCTCACAACAGGCTATCATACTTCATTTTACGACACGGTGGTCAAAAATATCTTTGCAATTATTTCTATAAGTTATGTTCTAGATTATGGAAAGTCCCGGAGCATACGTCGGATGGCGTCGTATCCGGGCTTAAATACAAGGCGTCGTGTTTTTGCGGAATGAGACCCTACAGATCATAAGTCGAATTCGTTAACAATTACTACACCAAGCAGATTAAACTTTCTAAGGCGTCAGCTAAATTTTCCCAAACCTTATTTCCTATGGCCATGACCGTCCAATCCTCTAAAGAAAAAGTTAAACCTTTCCGACTTGTTAAATACTTTACTTTTACAAGTTTAATTGTCATCTTTACCGGAGCCATTGTTCTATCCATACTCAACACCCATTGGGCCAGGACGTTGCAGCGTGCGGAAAGCGAAAAATATGCCCTGCTTCTGATAGAAAATCTCAACCATCAGATATTTCTGCAATTCGCCATACCGGTTGTGCTAAAATATGGGGGGATCAGTCTTAGGAAAAAAGAGCAATTTGAACACCTGGACAAAGTGGTAAGAAGCACCTTGCACAGTTTTAAAGTAGAAATGGTAAACATCTACAGTATGAATGAGACCGTTTCATACAGTTTTGACAAATCCCTAATCGGCAAAAAAAATTATGGAGGCGCGGCCTTTAAAAAAGCGCTTAGGGGAGAAACCGTTTCCAAACAGGTTCAAGTAGGAAATATGCTGGAAATTTTGCTTGGTATTCCAAAAGAAAGCCGCATCATTACCTTTGCCCCCTATCGAGCGGAAAGACCCCTTTCCAGTCTATCCGGTCCTGTGCTGGGCGTGATTGAAATCGTCCAGGATATGTCGGAAGAATATAAAATGATTTTTAAGTTTCAAATCGATGTGATTATTACCAGCGCCATCGTGATGTCGGTATTGTTTTTTGTGCTCCTGTATGTCGTCAAGAGAGGTGAAGGAATCATTCAAAAACGTACTCAGGAAAGGCTCAGACTTGAGGAAGCTTTGAGTCGCTCAAAGCACATGTCTTCTTTGGGAGAGATGGTGTCCGGAATTTCCCATGAAATCCGCAATCCGTTGGGAATTATTAGGAGTTCTGCTGAACTGCTAAAGAAAAAGGTGGCAGACTTTGACCCGTCAAACACCATACCGGATATCATCGTAGAGGAATCAGGCCGATTAAATAATATCATCACTGATTTTTTGAATTTTGCCAAACCGAAAATGCCTCATTTTGCCCAATGCCATGTAGAAGAAATTCTTGAAAAGAACATAAAATATCTGTCATCGCAGACTGAAAAACAGGGATATACCATAAAAAAAGATCTTGACCTTCCCCTCCCAACCATAATGGCTGATTTCGATATGCTCTACCAGGCATTTCTCAATCTTTTAATCAATTCCATCCAGGCGATGCCAAACGGCGGAACCATTTATAGTAAAATCCATTCCACCCAAGATACCGTATCGATATGCATTGATGATGAAGGCGAAGGTATCCCGGACGATCTGAGCGAAAAAATTTGGGATCCCTTTTTTACCACCAAGCAAAAAGGAACAGGTCTTGGGTTGGTGATTGTGAAAAACATCATTAAAGCTCATGAAGGCAGTATTGAGCTTAAAAATAGATCTGCCGGCGGAGTCAGAGCCATTGTTAAGCTGCCGGTGAATCAGGAGAAATAATCTATGGAAACGGTACTTGTTGTTGATGATGAAAAAAATTATCCGCTCATTTTAGGCGCCGTTTTAGAAGAGGAAGGGTTTGAAGTTTTGACGGCAAGCAGCGGCAGGGAAGCCCTTGAAATTCAGCAAACTTCCGATGTGGATCTTATCCTGACCGACATGAAGATGCCTTCCATGGACGGTATTGAACTGCTGGAAAAAATCAAAGCCATTGATCCTGACCTGCCGGTAATCATGATGACGGCATATGGTAGTGTGGATAAGGCGGTCGAAGCCATGGAAAAAGGGGCTTACAGTTATATACTCAAACCCTTTGATAACGAAAAACTCGTTGTTTACGTGAATAAAGCCATTTCCATGTTCCGGGTGGTCAAAGAAAACAGACGCCTTCGGGATGCAGTAAAATCACGATACAGCTTCGGAAATATCATTGGAAAAAGCAAGGTCATGCATGATATTTTTGAAAATATCAGAAAGGTTGCCCCTTCCTCGGCAACGGTGCTGCTTGAAGGTGAAAGTGGTACCGGCAAGGAACTCGTTGCCAAATCGATTCATTTTAACTCACCCAGACGTGAGAAGCCTTTTGTCGCAGTCAACTGCAGCGCTTTGGCTGAAAGCCTTCTCGAAAGTGAGTTATTCGGCCATGAAAAGGGAGCCTTTACCGGTGCGGTTGCCATGAAAAAGGGACGTTTTGAAATGGCGGACGGCGGATCTTTATTTCTCGACGAAATAGGAGAGCTTTCACCCGGACTTCAGATAAAACTTCTGCGTGTGCTTCAGGAAAAGGTCTTTGAAAGGGTGGGCGGGGTTAAGCCGGTTTCAGTAAATATTCGCATCATTGCAGCGACCAATAAAGACTTGAAAAATGAAATGATAAAGCAGCAATTCCGTGAAGACCTTTATTACCGGTTGAACGTGGTGCACCTGGTGCTCCCTCCGTTGCAGCAGCGTAAAGAGGACATTAATCTTCTGGCCGAACACTTTATTGCCAAGTATGCACATGAACACAAAACCGGCATTCCGGTTGAAGGCATTGAAAAAGAAGTTCAACGACTTTTTTATGATTATGCTTGGCCCGGGAATGTTCGCGAACTGGAAAACGTGATTGAACGCGCAATGGTTATGTGTAACACAACTAAAATAAGTGAGGCGGATCTTCCCAAAGAGTTTAAGGCAAATGCTTATAACACGTTATACCTAGAAGGCATATCCGCGGACGCCCATCTGGATGAAACACTTGATTTAATAGAAAAAAAAATGATTATCCGGGCCCTGAAGTTAACCGGCAATGTTCAGTCGGAAGCTGCCAAGCTGCTCGGCATTGGGAAAAGCGGCCTGAACTGGAAGATAAAAAAGTTTAAGCTCGATGTCGGTTCAAAAACTTGAACCGACCATTTAAAAAAAATAAAGCGAGTTGATTCAATAAGTTATCTATCGATCAGAAAAATCGGGTTCAAAAATTTGAACCGGGCCAATAATTTGTATGGCATGTTAATTCAAATGGTTAAACTCTCCGGCCTTAAAAATGGTTCAAAAATTTGAATTTTTTCCGCGGTAAAGCAACAAAAAATAATGGAGAAATGCGGGCTCGGTCGAATAAATAAAACTATATCTTACTGTAATTATTGATATAAAAAATACAGATGAAAAAATTATAGCTTTTTTCAGAATTTGGCAGGAACTTTGCATTAATTAAAAGCAACAAACAATTTCTTCATCTGTTTTCCTCCTTTTGCGGCTAACCGGGATGGTCCTGGTTAGCCGTTTTTATCATGTCAGGGGAAATTTTCACCCTGATTACAAGTATGCCAGCTTTTCCCTCACAAGGTCAAAGTACATTGAATTTTTAAAATCATCAGCTATTTTTTGGTAGGCTTGTAAACTTTTTTCTATATCTCCTTCCCTGGAATAAATCCTGCCAAGATTATACCAGGCTTCATTTTTTAAATCAGGCTGCGGCCCCAGAGCGGTCATTTCGAAATACCGTATGGCATCGGCGAAATCCCCTTTCTTTTCACAGGCATAACCCAGGCTGTTTAAAATCATATTTCTAATAAATGGCTGTTCAGCAAAATCCTTCAACGATTTTTCATACAAAGCAATCGCCTCATCCGCTTTTCCGGCATCATAGCAAATATTGGCAAAAATTACCCGAGCCAGTTTTCCGCCATGTTTACCCGAATATTTCTTCAATAACAACTGAAATTCTTTTTCCACCGCCAGATATGCCTTGGTCGCCCCCTCTTTCATCTTCGCTGATTGGTATCGGGCTATACTTTGTTCAAGGGATATGGATGCTTTGTCTTCGGCTTTATTTGAAAAATATCTCCAGCCGGAAAAAGCCACCAGCAAACAAAAAATAACCGACACGACAATGGTGATCTGATTTTTATGGTCAATGATAAACTTCAGCAATTTGGATGAAAAGGTGATAAATTCATCCGGTTCGTTAAGCAATTGTTTTCGAGATATTTTTTTCTTTTTTTTCTTGGCCATTTTTCCTCCAATGCGATTATTCAAGCAATCTTGCAACTACTCACGTAGTCAGACTGAAGTTGTTTAGACTGAAGCCTGAAGGGGTCATAAGAGTACGATTGCCTTACTTTAGAGGAATGTGATCCTTGCACCAAGCATGGCTTTTAAATCCACTTTTCCCTAACAGCCTTCGACCTTCAACCTATCCACCTGAATAGTTAAGCAGTTTTTTTATCCTGTCCCAACCTTCTTGAGGAATCTGGGCACCGATGACCCGGCAGACCTCCGATCCGCATGCGGAGCCGAGCTCACCACATTTTTCCAGCGGATATCCATTTGCCAATCCGAAAAGAAAACCGGACGCCCAAAGGTCACCCGCGCCGGTGGTATCAACCGCAGATCCTGCTGCTTTTGGGGCAATTTTTAAAATTTTACCTTTGCTTGAAATATAGCTTCCACGTTCTCCAACCTTTAAAACCGCAATTTCAACTCCTTGGGAAAGCGCTCTGATCGCTTTCATATCATCGGAAAAGCCGCTAAACACACGAGCCTCATCCTCATTGGCTATCAGAATGTCCACATAATCTTTTACAATGTTTACCAGAATATCCTTCGACTCTTCTACAACGGTAAAGCTGGCAAGATCTAGGGAGATAAGAGCCCCGGCTTCCCTGGCGGAATTTAAGGCGGCCAGTATCAGGTCGCTGTTAAACAGCAGATACCCTTCAATATGAACAATCGTTGCACGATTAAAACAACCGGTTGATATTTCATCAGGCCTTGTTTCAGATGAGGCACCCAGATAGGTAAACATGGACCGCTGTGCATCCGGTGTAATGATGGACAGGACCCTACCCGTAGACAGTGAGGATGAAAAAAGCATGGGTTCAACATTATTTTTTTCCAGACTGGATTTAAGCAGATTCCCCATGGAACCACCGCCGCATTTACCGACAAAACGGGCCTGTCCGCCAAGCTTTCCTATACCTACAGCTGTATTACAGGCTGAACCTCCGGGCATGATGGAAGGGCTACTGTTGGTGTCGGACAGAGTCTGTTCAATGAAATCCTTTTCCACCAGGGTCATTCCACCCTTCACAGCGCCGGTTCTTTCCAGAAAATCGTCTCCTTCATGGGTAAGAATGTCAACCAGTGCTGAACCTATCGACACAATCAGTTTTTTATCATCAGAATCGTCTTTATTTTTACTCATTTTTTAACAATCTCAGTTGGTGGGTGGTTCATATTTAAAGAGAATTTTTCTTCTAACCCAATGACTTGGTGCCCGGCTTTTATAAGACAAATCAACCTGCTTGTAAAGATAATTTGTTTTATCTTGCAGGAAAAATGTGTTGGGGAACAGGCGATTGATTTAAGGGGAAGAAAAATTCAGACATCACCTCCGCTGCATGTTGTGTTTAAATATAGCTCACCTGGTACATGTTGTATTTTAGCGGTTTCACCGTACAAAGCCTCATATATTTTATGTTCTCCGGCCAAAAGTTCTTGACAGCCAATTGTTTGAGTGATATTAGTTTTTTTTTGCGTGCACGGTATGTTCTTGAATTTAATAGATATTTTCCTGCATGCAAAATTATTCATGATACTAAAAATAAACTAAAGATGATTATTCTTAAATTTGGATCATGATACATGAGTTTTAACCAAAATTAGACCATTTTGAAAAAAAAGGATTTTATTTTGGACAAAGATAAGAAGGGAGGTGCAAAACTTAGGGCTGTAGTAGAAGTAGGTATAGGAGTTTAGTTAACATTAATAAGTACAAAACAATATTAGGAGGTATAATAAATGCCAAGTTTTGTAATTGCAGAAAAATGTGACGGCTGCAAAGGTGGAGATAAGACTGCATGTATGTACATTTGTCCCAACGATCTGATGGTTCTTGAACCCAATGAAATGAAAGCTTACAACCAGGAACCGGATCAGTGCTGGGAATGTTTTTCATGTGTAAAAATCTGCCCCACCCAGGCAATTGAAGTAAGGGGCTACTCTGACTTTGTACCCCTGGGAAGCAGTGTAATGCCGATGCTGGGTACCGAAGATGTGATGTGGACCTGTAAATTCAGAAACGGACTGATCAAGCGATTTAAGTTCCCCATTCGGACAACCCCTGAAGGAACAGCCAACGCTTATCCGGACCTGAAAGGCAATGACCTTGAAAGTGGCCTGCTTGCCACGGAAGAAGCGGACGGTTATGCGATTCCGACGCCTCAGGCGACTGTCTAAGCAGGTTGTGTTTTAACCCGGAAAAAAAGACCAACTACGATTATACAAATTTTTAGGAGGATATAATATGGCATTACCAAACAAACCTACGGGTGAACTCAAGGCCGTTAGGGATCCGGAAGTTGAAGAACGAGAAGTCGATATCCTGATCGTCGGCGGCGGAATGGCTGCCTGCGGCGCTGCGTTTGAAGTAAAGAAATGGATGGACGAAGGGCAAAGCGTGCTGCTGTGTGACAAAGCTGCCATGGAGAGAAGTGGGGCTGTTGCCCAGGGCCTTTCAGCTATTAATACTTATATCGGGGAAAACAGCCCTGATGATTATGTACGCATGGTCAGAAACGACCTCATGGGCCTGGTTCGTGAAGACCTGATTTTTGACCTTGGCTGTCATGTGGACGATTCGGTTCATCTGTTTGAAGAATGGGGTCTTCCTGTCTGGAAGTTATCCGAAGAAGGGAAAAACCTGGACGGAAAAAAGGGCCAGAAAATGGGCACTTTAAAAAGCGGTGCATCTCCTGTCCGTACAGGAAAGTGGCAGATTATGATCAACGGCGAGTCTTACAAAAGGGTTGTCGCTGAGGGAGCAAAACTCGCCATTGGAGAAGATAATATTATAGAGCGATGCTTTATCGTTGAACTTCTCCTTGATGCCAACAATGAAAACCAGATTGCCGGCGCGGTGGGTTTCTCCGTCCGTGAAAACAAGGTTTACATCATCAAATGCAAAACCATGATGGTTGCCTGCGGCGGTGCGGTAAACATTTACCAGCCACGATCGGTTGGTGAAGGTAAAGGACGTGCATGGTATCCGGTATGGAACGCCGGCAGTACTTACACCATGTGTATGAAAGTCGGTGCCGAGCTTTCCATGATGGAAAACCGCTTCACCCCGGCCCGTTTTAAAGACGGATACGGCCCAGTGGGCGCATGGTTCCTGTTGTTCAAAGCCCAGACTCTCAATGGCCTTGGTGAAGCGTTTGCCGGAGGCGATGCAGCCAAAGCAGAGCTTGAAAAGTATGCACCATATGGAACCGCTGCGGTGACACCGACCTGTCTTAGAAACCATCTGATGCTGTTTGAGATGAAAGAAGGACGTGGTCCCATTATCATGGATACGGTTACAGCCCTTGCCAAGCTGGGCGAAACCATGGATAAAAAAGAACTCAAGCATCTTGAGTCGGAAGCATGGGAAGACTTTCTTGACATGACATGCGGCCAGGCCAACCTGTGGTGTGCCCAGGACTGCGAGCCTGAAAAGAAAAACTCCGAGGTGATGCCCACAGAACCCTATCTTCTCGGATCACATTCCGGATGCTGCGGACTATGGACTTCCGGCCCGGATTATGACTGGGTGCCGGATGCATACAAGTGGGGTGACAAGGGCAAGATTTATAATCGGATGACCACTGTGACCGGGCTGTTTACTGCCGGTGACGGTGTGGGTTGTTCCGGTCATAAATTCTCTTCCGGGTCACATGCTGAAGGTCGTATGGCTGCCAAGCAAATGGTGAAATTCGCCAAAGATCATGCAGATTTTGCTCCCGCACTGAGCAAGAGCAAAGAAGAACTGGTGGACATGATTTATAAGCCGGTCAGAACCTATCTGGACAACTATGAGTACACCACGGCAGAAGATATTAACCCTGCCTATGTCAAGCCTTCCGGAATGGCTCTGCGGCTTATGAAAGCCACCCATGAGTATGGTGCGGGTACGGCCACTTTCTATCAGACCAGCTCTAAAAGCCTGGAAATCGTCATGGATCTGCTTCAGACCATGCGTGAAGACTGCGAAAAACTGGCTGCCGGCGACCTTCATGAACTCATGCGAGCATGGGAGATTGAACATCGTATCTGGACAGTTGAAGCTCATCTTCGTCACATCCAGTACCGCAAAGAGACCCGCTATCCCGGCTTTTACTATCAGGCCGATTATCCGGGTCAGGATGATGAAAACTGGTTCTGCTTCGTCAACTCCAAGTACGATCCCAAAGCTGGAAGCTGGGATGTATTCAAGAAAGACTATATTAAGATCATTCCTGATTAACAACATGGTCGGCCATTCAATGGCCGACTTCAAATGCCTCCAGGTGTTGCAAAACACCTGGGGGTTTTTATTGAATTTTAGCATACACAACTGCTTTCGGGCGATATCCGGATTGAAACTCGAAACCTGAAATTTGAAACCGGGTGATTCAATCGGTGCTACTCATCATTCCTGGTGGTCTGTTACGGACCGATATCATATAAACCTTCTAACCGTATAAGCTGCCAACGAATTACAATTTCAAACTTCACGTTTTAAGTTTCAAAGAAAAAGGATATCGCCTGAAGATGAACAAAAAAAGGGTATATCGAAAACAAACAGCTATTAACTTTTAATGCACGGAGGGATAGCATGACAGAAGACAAAGCAACCCCTGCAAACGGAAGCATTTTGGTTGTTGGTGGAGGGATAAGCGGAATAACCACGGCCCTCGAAGCAGCTGAAGTGGGGTACGAGGTGTTTCTGGTCGAAAAAAATCCTTACCTGGGCGGAAGAGTATCACAGCTTAATCAATATTTCCCAAAGCTATGTCCTCCGACCTGCGGTCTTGAAATCAATTTCAGGAGAATTAAGGATAATCCAAGAGTCAAAGTAATGACTATGGCCGAAGTTGAAAAAGTTGACGGCTCCCCCGGCAGCTACAACGTCTCTATCAAATTAAATCCAAGGTATGTCAATGAAAACTGCACCTGCTGCGGAGAATGTGAAAAGGTTTGTGAGACATTGATAGACAGCAGCTTTAATTTTGAAATGAACAAAATCAAAGCGGCCTACCTGCCATTTGAAATGGCCTTTCCTGCCCGATATGTCATGGCCCCCGAAATCAAGGGAACAGATGATGCCAAGCGATGCCAGGAAGCATGTCAGTATGACGCCATCGACTTTGATATGGAGGCCAAGACGATTGATTTACAGGTGGGGGCGATTGTCTGGGCCACCGGATGGGAACCTTATGATGCTAGGAAAATAGACAATCTTGGTTTTGGTCAATATCCAAACATTATTACCAATATGATGATGGAAAGATTGGCTTCCCCCAACGGCCCGACAAAGGGAAAAATTTCCCGCCCATCAGACAGCAAGGAGCCGGAAAGCATTGCTTTTGTTCAGTGCGCCGGATCCAGGGATGAAAATCATCTTCCCTACTGTTCCTATATTTGCTGTATGGCCTCATTAAAACAGGCCACTTATGTGCGGGAACAGTATCCTGATGCTAAAATATATATCTTTTATATTGACGTCAGGGCTCCCGGCCAGCGATATGAAAAATTTTATAAAAAAATCAAAGAGGATGAAAACATCTTTATGATTAAAGGCAAGGTGGCGGAGGTCAGTGAAGAAGAGGGTACCGGAAATATCACCGTGGTTGCAGAAAACGCGGTCACCGGTGAAAAAACAAATCAGACTGTGGAAATGGTTGTCCTGGCCACCGGAATGCAACCGACAGCGGCAAATGTAAAACTTCCCGCCGACCTGAACTATAATGCGGATGGCTTTATCATCAACGATTTTGCAAAAGGAGGCATGTTTGCTACAGGATGTGCCAATAAGCCTGCCGATGTCGTATCATCCAACCAAAATGCAACCGGTATGGCCCTTAAGGCTATTCAAACCCTGGTGAAGAGTTAGGAGGTATCCATGGATAAAAAGTATGGTGTATATATATGCACAGGCTGCGGAATCGGGGATGCCCTTGATATAAAGGAACTGTGCGGCGTACCGGAAGAAGAAGGGCTTCCTGTCCAAACCCACCCATTTCTTTGCGGCAAAGAAGGGGTTGAACTTATAAAAAAAGATATTGAAGAAAAAGGCATCAACACCCTGGTCATTGCGGGGTGCAGCAGAAGGGTCAACTTCGATGTCTTCCGTTTTGACGGATGTATCGTCGATCGGGTTAACTTGAGAGAAGGGGTGGTATGGTCTCACCCTCGCTCGGAATTCCCGGCGCTGACTGAGGAACAAAAAGACAGCGAAGAGCATTTTGACCGTGTCCAGATGATGGCCGAAGATTATGTGAAAATGTCAATGGCAAAGGTTGAGAAAATAGATTTACCTGAACCGTCTTTGCTGGAAACCTTAAACAGAAAAATACTGGTCATTGGCGGGGGGGTCACCGGAATCTCCGCTGCCATTGATGCGGCAAAAGCAGGATATGATGTCACCATTGTTGAAAAGGAAGCTCAGCTGGGCGGGCATGCCAGACATTGGAGAAAACAACTCCCGCTGACCGATCCTTATGAAAACCTGCTTTCTCCCATAATCGGTGACAAAATAAAAGAGCTTGATAACTACCAAAATATCACGGTTAAAACCGAGACAGTGGTTGCCCGTATCGCCGGACAACCCGGTGAATTTACCGTGACGTTTAAAAAACCCGGTGAAAAAATCGAGTTTGATGTCCCTTATCCTTTACCTGATGAGATGAAAGTGGATGAAAAAGGAAAAGAGTATGAAGTGGATAAACTCCATGAGATTTATATGGAGTATAACAAGGGAAAACAGGATATCCTGGCTCTTGATCCGAACGGCGAACCATTTGGTGCAGTCATACTGGCTGCAGGCTGGCGCCCGGCGGAAATCGAAGGGGAAGAACTCGCTCACCTGGGATTGGGACAACTGCCCGATGTGGTGACCAACGCCACTTTTGAAGGAATTGCGGCAAAAGGGAAGATCGTACGACCGTCTGACGGAAAAGAAGCCAAATCGGTTGTTTTTGTGCAAAGTCCCGGCAAGGGAGACGATGACAGCGACTTTGATTTTGGCGGTTCGGTGACAAGCCTTGTTTCTCTCAAACAGGCCAAGTATGTGAGGGAAGATTTTGCTGACGGAAAAGCTTATATCTTTTACCAGCATATGCGAACACCCGGCCTTTCTGAAAACTTTTACAAGAGTATTCAGCAGGATGAAGGTATCTTTTTAACCAAGGGTGAGGTGATCAGCGTCTCTAAAAACGGAGATGGAATGATCGTAGAAGCCGACAACACCCTTCTGGGAGAAAAGATCCAGGTCAAGGCCGATATGGTGGTACTGGCGGCCGGAATGGTCCCGGTGACTGCAGACGATCCCGTGGTCAACATGGCTTACCGGCAAGGTCCGGCATTCAGGGACATCGATCTTTTTAACGGGTATGTGGATTCAAATTTCATATGCTTTCCCTATGAAACCCAGAGAACAGGAATTTATTCTGCCGGGTGTATCAGGCGAAGCATGACTGTAGAGGAATCCATCGAAGATGCAGCCGGGGCTGCGCTTAAAGCGATTCAATGTATAGAGTCGGTAAACCGAGGTGTTTCAGTTCATCCAAGATCCGGCGATATGACATTTCCTGACTTCTTTTTCCAGAGATGTACCCAGTGTAAGCGTTGTACGGAAGAGTGTCCTTTTGGCGCTCTGGACGACGATGAAAAGGGTACGCCAAAACCGAATCCGACCCGGTGCAGACGCTGCGGCACCTGTATGGGAGCATGCCCTGAACGGATCATAGGGTTTGCCGATTATAATATCGACAGTATCGGCTCCATGGTAAAAGCCGTGGGGGTACCCTCTGAAGACGATTATGATGAGCCCCCCCTTCGTATCCTCGGTCTGGTTTGTGAGAATGACGCCTACCCGGCACTGGACATTGCAGGTCTCAACCGGCTGTCCTATTCTGCCGATGTGCGACTTATTCCGGTCAGATGCCTTGGATCAGTGAATGTGATCTGGATCAAAGATGCGCTTGCCCAGGGCATGGACGGCGTGTTCCTGCTCGGATGTAAGCACGGTGATGATTACCAGTGCCATTTTGTGAAGGGGAGTGAACTCGCAGATATCAGGATGAAAAAGATAGGAGATGCGCTCTCAAGTCTGGCACTGGAAGAGGAACGGGTCGCACAATTTGAGGTGGCAATTGACGATTATGATATACTTCCCAAAATGATTAATGATTTTGTGGAAATGGTTGAAGACCTTGGCCCGAACCCGTTTAAGGGATTCTAGTTGATTGATGATTTTTGGTTGAAGATTGATTAATTAAATAATCATAGAGACTTTCTATAATCGAACCTTTTGGTCTCTCAGTCGGTCTTCAATACAGGAGGTAAATATGGCGAATACATACATGATTGAGCCTGATCTAGGATTTATTAGAGAAGTTGAAGGGCTGGGTGGCGGAGATCTGAAAAAGTGCTTCCAATGTGCCACCTGCTCGGTAGTCTGCCCGATTTCCCCGGACAACAAACCGTTTCCCAGAAAGGAAATGATTGCCGCATCATGGGGGTTAAAGGACAAGCTGGTTGCCAACTATGACATATGGCTGTGCCATAACTGTGGGGATTGTTCAACCCTGTGTCCCAGAGGAGCAAAACCGGGGGATGTGCTTGGAGCCGTCCGTTCCTATGCCATCGCAGATTATGCTGTACCAAAAGCACTCGGCAGGGCTGTTAATGACCCGAAGAAGCTGCCGATTCTTCTGGCAATCCCGGTGGTGATTTTTATTGTTCTGGGTCTCATTACAGGTTTTTTGAACTTCAACCCCGGGGGGGGTGAAATCGTTCATGCACATTTCTTTTCCACCTGGCTGGTCGATCTGGTCTTTATCCCCCTTTCAATTTGGATTTTTGTTGTTTTCGCCATGGGGCTAAAAAGATTTTTAAATGATATTCATGAAAATGCATTACTTACAGGGAAAACCGATAAAAAAGAGCTTGAAATTGGCGGTTTTATCCAGGGGCTTATCCGGGTGATCCCAAAGATTTTATTGCACCGGCAATTTAATGAGTGCAGTGACAATAAGGACCGTGCCACGGCCCATCTGCTGGTGCTCTATTCATTTATATCGCTGTTTATCGTAACCAATATATTCTTTTTTACACTGTACGTTCTGCAGGTACACGGACCCTATTCACAAATGAATCCCGTGAAGTGGCTGGCCAATATCGCAGGACTTGCCCTTGTTGTGGGAAGCATCCTTTTGATCAAAAACCGCTTGGCTAAAACGGATCAGGTGAGCAGCTATGTGGACTGGTATTTGCTGGGTCTGGTGCTGGGGTTGGGTCTTACCGGACTGGGTACAGAAATAACCCGGTTACTTGGCTGGGCGTTTGTTTCTTACTGGTCGTATTTCATCCACCTAGTATTTGTATTCATGCTGTTTGCTTTTTTGCCGTTTTCCAAAATGGCTCACCTTGTTTACCGGACCGTTGCCATGGCGTATGGCGAGTATATAGGAAGGGCGTAAATCAGCTGCTCTCCGTAAACGGGTGTTTGATGAACCCATCGAATATGAACGTTGAACATTGAATCACGCTACAAGCGTGATCGAATTTTGAATAAGACATTCCGCCAATTTGCCAACCGGCAGAGCGAAGCGATTTCAACATTCGGTGTTCAACGTTCGATGTTCAACAAACGCTTTACCCTGATTATTTTTTTACCCACCATTCTTATTCAAAAGTAGTACTTCACCGCCGCATAAACTTTGTAGTCATTTAATTTTTCACCGTATTCGGTATCGTTTTCTCCCACAAGAAATGTGGTCTTAAGCTCGATTTCAAGGTTGGTAATGGGAGTGTATAGTATCTGGGGGGTAATTGAGCCGCTTTTATCATTGATGTTGTATATACCGACCATAGAAGGGGTAAAATACAACATGTCAAATGGTTCTTTTTGTGACACCTTCACATAAAAATAATCTTTCATAACGGTTTGGTTGTTATAAAACTGACTACCATACTCCCTGCTGGTGCCAAGATCAGACATACTGCCGCTGCTCAGGTAATCCTGATATCCTGTTCTAATAAAAGCAAAGTAATCTTCCATCTCATCTCTGGTATAACCCTGCCCGTTCCTGTAATATTCGAAAATATAAGTGGTATCATGACGGGTCAGATAGCGGATACCGACAACATAATTTTTTGCATCGTATTTTTTTTTCACCAAATTTCCCTGCCGATCCGTTACATTTTTTACATAATCCAACACAATGGCTGCTTCGCCGTGGATTTCAAAATTTGGCGAAATATTTTTGGAAAAATCGACTCCAAACCTGTCTTCCACTTCCTCCCCGCACAAAAGCATTATGTCCAGATCCGAGTCAAACGCAAAAAAATAGATCTTCCCGCCCCAGATCATCTGCCTTTCCGTGCCCCATTCATCGTTGATATGTGGTGATACCGGAAGAATGACAGGGGTTAAGGCAACCGTCTTGAGCGGACTGTTTATACTTTTTATCAAATCGCCGCTGACCACATAGTATCCTTCCAGGGTGGCATCCGGGTCTTCAATATCCTTCGGACGGCTGAAAAAGGCAACCGGGTTCCAGGCGTACCCCTTGCCCCACTTTAACACTTTTTTACCGGCGTCTAAGGTTACAGACGGACCTGGCAGCAGCGATACATATGCCTCCTCCGTTCGGCTGTCATTTTCCCAGTCTTCATCATCGTTATCGTAAAGATCTCCATTAAGGCGGGCGTAAAGTTTTACCTGGCTAACCTGGTAGCTCCCTTCTACCTTAAGACTCAAATCGGTTTGGAAAAAAGTATCATCATCTCTGCCGTTTGGGTATTTCTGGTTAAAAAGAAGGCTGTCCTCATCAAATCCTTTTATCGTCTCAGACAGTTTAAATTCGGCATTGAATGAATACGGTTTCTTGTCAACCTGAGGAATTTCAAAATCTAAATCGAGTGTGTCTGATCCCTTATCTTCTGAAAAAATATATCCGGGAAGGAAAACAGCTAGAAAAATTAACAGACACAATATGCGGACAAAAAAATTCATTACTGCCTGAGACCTTCAACTTTTGACATGTAATTTAAAGTAAACACTTCGTCAGGCAGAACTCTTGCTTTCACCTTGGCAAAAATAATAATCGATTTGTAGTCTTTATAAAGAGGACTGTCGGTTTCTATTACGGCAGGACGAATAATACCGCCGCCAAAATCTTTGATTTTTTTAAAATATAGGGTTTTAATCAACATGCCTGATGAAGCAAAGCATTCTATTTTATCCGGAAGAAGCCTTTTGCCATAAACCCGCATTTTTACCCGGTCATAAGCAACCGTATTGGTTTTGGCCTTAAGATGAAGGGTATGTCCATGATCCGCCAGCTCAACCTTTTCACAGTTGTACTCTGCGCTATAATCTACCCGCATAATATCCGAATTGTTAAATACACCACCGGTTACCGACTGTAAGCTGGTGATACGGATAGGCTTTCCTACATTGGGAATATAAAGCCACATGTTTTCCCCGATCCGCAGGGTGCTCCTTCCCTTTTCGCTGGCCGGAGATAGAAACACGGAGGCAATTTTGTCTTTTCCTTTTTTAACTGAATACATCACAAATTCTTTTTTTGAGCCGTCCGGTTCGATATTTATCAGCTTCCGGTACATTGCAAAACTTTCCGGATTCAGGTTACGATCCACTTTTTTAAGCATTTCATTCCCGTCAAGTGCAAATGCCGATACAGTGGCAAACAGGCATATAAACACTACTAGTAATAATTTTTTCATCATATACCTCTTAAATTCATGTAACTCAGGTTGTGAGGTTCAGGGTTCAAGGTTCAAAGGTTATATACGACATCATTTTGTCAGGACTTTTCAACTGGGAACTGTGAACGTTGAACCGTTTAACCTTTTTTTTATACATGCCCCAGGGCATCCACCGGTTCCATTCTGGAAGCTTTATATGCAGGCTGCAAAGTGGCACAAACCGAGACCAGTAAAACAATGGTCGACACCCACACCAGCTCTGAAGGGCTGATGGTGGGAGACAATAAAAGATTATCCATTCTGCCAAACGCATAGCGGATTTTATAAATGTTTAGCATGTAAATTCCCAAAATACCGACAATATTTCCCGCCAGAGTGCTGATCAGGCCGAGGGACAATCCTTCTGCCAAAAAGAGGCCCATGACTTTACCGGGTGCGGTTCCGATGGCGGACATGGTTCCGATTTCCCTGACCCTTTCATATACAGACATCATCATCACATTTAAAATACTTATCAAAACAATGGCGATCATAATTATTTTCATAGAAACAGTCATGATGTCTATCATGTTGGCTATATTTGAAAAAGGAGACAGCTTTTCCCAGGTATGTATTTCAAAAGCAGCTTTTCCTTTTTTATTTTTAAACTTCGCCAGCGCTGATTTAAGCTCTGGGTAAACCTCGTCGAGTTGATCAAATTTTTTAATTCGCAAAGCAATTTCTATCACTTCCGGCTTTTCCATGCGAAGCAAAGATTCAGCATCCTTGATATGCATATACCCTTCCTTGCCCTGGGGCCCTAAAATGCTTTCTATAATCCCGGCCACCGTGAAATTTAGACCGTTTACCGAGCCGTCTTTGTTGTTGGCGACCAGCACCACCGGGTCTCCAATTTTAATCTTCAGCCCCTGGGACAGTTTCTCGGGGATAATGATTTCTCCCGGTTTAAGCAGGGTATCCGGCATTTTCGTTCCACTGAATTTCATGCGTTCACTGACATTGGGGCAAACCTTGATTTCCTTTTTGGGTTCAATGGCGTTTAAGCGAATGTTGGTGGTTTCGGTAAAATTACTCAGCATGGCGCTTAGCTTTATTCTCGGTGAATACGCTTCAACATCGGGATTCTTCTTGAGTACTTTTTCGATCATTTTGTAGCCTTTTTGATTGATGGTCAAATTCAGCGGCGACGTATCTATAGAAGATACATACCCTTTTTTATGGATCTGCATCTGCGCCAGGTTCGAGTCGGTAATCTGCCCGATCATCATTTCCTTAAACGAGCCGGCAAGTCCTGAGAAAAGTATGACCATCAATAAACCGAGGGTGATCAGCATAGAGGTTAGCAAAGTCCGTCGCTTATATCGCATTAAATTTCGCAGCGCGATTTTAAAAATTCGAATCATTAGACTTCTCCTTCATTACTTGTGGGTTTAACCAGTCTTCCATCTTCCAGCGTATGAATAACCTCGGCTTCTTCCATGACTCCGGGATCATGGGTGGAAAAGATGAAGGTGGTGTTGAATTCATCCCGCATGGCGCGCATCAGGCGAATAACATTTACCGCAGATTTTTTATCCAGGTTGGCCGTCGGCTCATCTGCAAGGACAAGTTTTGGCTGCGTCACCAGAGCCCGTGCCACTGCCACCCGCTGCTTCTGCCCTCCTGAAAGCTGGTCGGGAAATTTGTCTTTCTGATTCAGCATCCCAACTGAATCGAGAACCTTTAATACCATTTTTTTTCTTTTGGATGCGGGTTCGCTTTTTATCATCACCAGCGGATATTCGACGTTTTCATAGGTGGTCAGCACCTGAAAAAGATTGAATGCCTGAAAGATAAACCCGAGGGTGAAGCCTCTAAACGCTGCGCGCTTCCTACGATCAAAAGTATCCACCTGTTCTTGCCCGATAAACACCTTTCCCTTTGTCGGCTTGTCCAGACAACCTATGAGGTTTAGCATGGTGGTTTTTCCGCTCCCGGAAGGTCCCACAAAAGTAACAAAGGAAGCCTCATCAATGGAAAGGGTTACATCCTGCAGGGCTTTGACCTGCACCTCTCCTGTCTGGTAAATTTTTGAAACACGATCAATTTGAACCAAAGCCATAATTTTCTCCTTTTTTTAAAGGCAGCTTGAACTAGTTTTAATCACATCTTAGGCGAAATTAAGTTTTAAGAAATTGATATTAGTATTAACGTAAAAGTTAATACTTAACACCTGAAACAGATTAAATTCAACTTTTTACGAATTCAAATATAAATCAAGCTAGTGATGAATTGCGAAAAAGTCAATGAAGAACCCCTCAATTTAGTTTTAAAACTCTTTTAACAGCATCATCAACAGAGCCTTTAAACTCAAAATGAGTTTTGCCGTTATTTCTCAGCGCATCAATCATTTTCGAGCCAAAGGACTCTGCAACTAAGGTGTCTATGCTCCTTTGAGCAAGGAAATTTGCCGCTGAAGGTCCTGCGTTACGACTTGCATCCTTGTAAGGGTTATCAACAACCTCAATCAATTTACCTTCGTTGTTAAAGATAAGATAATAAGGGCATTTAGCAGCTATTTTGCTTACAGAATCTTTTATAGATTTACTGTCGGCTGCAACCGCAATTTTCATATTTTCCAGCTCGGCGGCATTGACCATAACTGGATAAAAAACTAAGATTGCAAGGCTTATTAAAATCATTTTTTTCATTTTAAACCCCTCCTATGTTTTAATATCATATTATATATGTTTGGGTGATACTCGGAATATATTGTAGCGCAATAAGTGTACCAATATAAAAATAATGGCCAACTATTATTGTAACCAATTAAATTTATATATTATTTTTAATAGAATCCTTTTTTGCAGTGGTTTTAATCCTTATTCTTATAGCGAAGGTGTTAATGATGTGTTAACTTTTTAATTAGTGTCCATCCACGGATATAACTATCCGTAATACATAAAAAAAGCGCATTTTGTAGTGGACTTTTTATTCTTTTTGCAGTATATGAAAAAGCGACAACAATTTGATATAACTACAAAAC
>JAXHVO010000086.1:0-27500 GCA_034189135.1 Thermodesulfobacteriota bacterium
TTATTTACCTTTAACGAGTTGCCAATGCAAGTAAATTATGCATTTTCTGGAAAATCTTCGTTTTACTTCTATGCGATTTTACATCGTAAATTCAAACAGTTTTCAATTGTCGTTCAGACACGAATTAGGAAAAAGTCCACTTATGTATGCATCGGGTGCTTGGTTTAGATACACAAATATTGATGGAAGAAACGAAAAACATATTGGTGACGGTAGACCGCAATTAGTCAAATTCCTTCTCTATCATGGAGCTAATATTGACACGAGGGATAAAATTGGAAGAACCTCGCTTATGCATGCTTCAGAAATTAGAAATGTGGAAATTATGAGAATTCTTCTTGAAAGTGGGGCAGATATAGACGCCAGAGACAAACGTGGTAAGACAGTGTTATCAGCCTTAAATCCCGATTGGAAAAGAAACCTAAAAGAAGTAACAATGTTATTGGAAAAGTATGGCGCAAAAGAGTAAAATGAGAGATCAATTCAAACCACTCCAATATGGTCGCGATATTAAATCATCAATTCGCAACCTTTACTATCTGCTATATACCACATGTTTGCTATCAGTTTTAAAATCTGATTGATTTCCAACATACAAAGAATTGACTTGATGCGTGGTTACTGGCAAGATAGTCCAAGGCAGAATGACGCTTTATAAATTTGCCTTCGGTCTATGTGCTTAGGACAGCATTGTCATCATTTTAAGGGGAAATAAGTGGCGACGAAATTTTTCAGTGAGAAAAATCTAAAGTTTTTGCTTTACGAGGTGTTCGACATCGAAGCATTGACGAAATATGAGTATTATCAGGATCACAATCGAACGGTTTTTGACATGGTGATCAAATCTGCCGTTAAGCTTGCAAAAGATCTGCTGTGGCCGGTATTCGAAGAGATGGACCGCAATCAGCCGACGCTTGAAAGCGGGACGGTGAAGGTCCACTCATCCGTAAGCAAAATACTCCAAGCCTTTGGTGAAGGCGGATGGCTTTCCAGCACAGTGCCCTATGATTTGAACGGCGAACAACTTCCGCATATGATTGCCGATGCCTGCCAGTTCATCTTTGCTGCAGCCAATTATTCGGCCAGTGCGTTTCCCGGACTCACCGACGGGGCGGCCCGCCTGATCGAAAAATTTGCTGATCAGTATTTGTACGATACCTATGTTCCCAAAATGCGCAGTGGAAAATGGCAGGGGACCATGGCGCTCACCGAACCGGAAGCCGGGTCTTCCCTGTCCGATATCACCACCACTGCCGTGCTGACGGGGAATGACTTTTATCATATAACGGGACAGAAAATCTTTATTTCGGCCGGAGACCATGACGGGACTGAAAATGTGATCCATCTGATGCTGGCGAAAATTAAAGGGGCTCCAGCCGGTGTCAAAGGGATCTCGTTATTCGTGGTTCCCAAAAAGCGCCTGAATGATGAAGGGGATTTGGTTTCCAATGATGTGGTTACCTCGGGGGTGTACCACAAACTCGGGTATCGCGGCTGTCCCATCGTACAGTTGAGCATCGGCGATAAAAACGACTGCCGGGGTTGGCTGGTGGGAGAACCACACAACGGCCTGCGTTATATGTTCCAGATGATGAACGAGGCCAGGATCGGTGTCGGTCTCGGTGCAACCTCCATGGCAACGGCGGCCTACTATGCAGCCCTGGAGTATGCCATGGCTCGCCGGCAGGGCCGTATCGTGTCGCAGAAAGACCCCTTACAACCCCAGGTGCCGATTATCGAACACGCCGACGTCAAACGGATGCTGCTGTTTCAGCGAGCAGTGGTGGAAGGATCGCTGGCGCTTCTGATGCAATGCAGCCGGTATGTGGATTTGATGAACGTCGCAAAGAAAAAAGAAAGAGATGACTATTCACTCCTGCTGGATCTGCTGACGCCGATAGCCAAAACCTACCCCTCTGAAATGGGTATCCAGGCCATCAGCCAGGGCCTTCAATGTTTCGGTGGGTCCGGTTACTGCGATGACTACCCGTTGGAACAGTATTATCGGGATGCACGGATTCACCCCATCCATGAAGGAACGACGGCTATCCACGGGATGGATTTGCTGGGGCGGAAAGTAACCATCGAAAACGGAAGGGCTTTTTTACTATTTGTGGATGAACTGCAACATACACTATCAAGGGCCTGGGAAATCCCCGGACTGGTAAAATACGCTCAATCCCTTAAAGAGGCTTTGGAAGAACTTCAAAACGTTACCCGACATCTTTTATCCCTGGCTCAAGCCCAGGGCCCAGAACCATTTCTGGCGGATGCCACGCTTTACCTGGAGCTGTTCGGTATCATCACCATTGCCTGGCAGTGGCTGTTACAGGGGCTAAGCGCCCAGAGGGCACTGGAAAGAGGCTGCAAGGAATCCGATGCGAGATTTTATCAAGGCAAAATGTATACCCTCCGCTACTTTTATGCCTACGAGTTGCCCAAGATCAAAGGGCTGACGGAACGATTATTGGATGATGATCGGATGACCGTAGAGATGGATTCCGGCTTTTTCCACGACTGAGGATTGTTTCCTTTAAGACGGCTGATAAAAACACAGGGTTTGAAGATTTTTTTTCTGACTTGTGGCATACCTTCTGATGAAAAACAGCAACCTGTAAATTACTGTAAGTAATGGTCGGACTGATCCCGCTGATATCCGGGACGACCCCTTGAACCCCATTCAAGTGCGCTACCAGACTGCACCACGCCGCGCAAGCGCCTCATTCAACGTTCAGTGTTCGATGTTCGACGTCCAAATAACTTGATCAAAACGTTTGCAGAACCGGCCGGGTTACTTCGGCGAGTTTTAGTTGTTTACGCTCATCGGAGTTTATCATTTCTCAGCAGTATACGAGATGCCCTGCCTGGTGAGTGAAACGCAGCGGCATGGACACAATAACCATATAAATATCCATATAAATATATTGACATTTATCTTGCTCCGCTGTATCTTAATATTATGGCAAAACGATCTGATTTTGAATGGGATTCCGCAAAGGACCAACTGAACCAAAAGAAACATGGCGTTTCTTTTTCCTTGGCCCAGCTTGCTTTCCTGGATCATTATCGTGTCATTTTACAGGATCTGGAACACAGCGATGAGGAAAAGCGATATTATTGTCTTGGGAGAGTCTCCGGTGGAATTATGACCGTAAGATTCACTTACCGAAAAAACAAAATCAGGATTATTGGCGCCGGATATTGGCGGAAAGGAAAGAAGATATATGAAAAGGAAAATAAAATACACGGATGAACCTATTGGAAAGGTAAGAGCTATCGCCGACTTTCTTCCTTCTCCAGAAGAACTTGCCCTGAAGGATGAAACGGTTAAGGTCACAATTGCACTCAGTAAAACGAGCGTTGATTTTTTTAAAAAAGAAGCAAAAAAATATAATACTCAGTATCAAAAAATGATCCGAAGACTGCTGGATGAATATGCGATTCAGCAATAGCAACGTATCCATAACATGCATTTGGTAAGGACGTGCAAAAAGATGCGCGTCTCACATCAGTGGCGGTCGGCTTCAAATTAGAAACATGAAAACAGATCTAAAAGAAATAGCAAACATAGCAAAATCAAAAGAGAATGAGAATTGGAAATTTCGTTCTTTCTTAAAGGGCTTTGATATCGAAATTGAGGAATTAGATTCAATTGTTCATGAATTATTTGATTATGTTTCATCGGAAATAGATTGTACGAAATGCGCTAATTGCTGCAAGGAAGTGAGGCCTTTATTAAAGAAAAATGATATGAAGAAATTATCTGAGAACATTGGGATGTCTATCATTGAATTTAAAAAGCAATTTTTAAAAAAGACCGATGAAGGGGATTGGACCTTTAGCGGGTTGCCTTGCCCTTTTCTAGAAAATAATATATGTACTCAATATGAATCTCGCCCTATAGATTGTAAATCTTATCCGCATTTGCATAAAAAAGATTTTGTTTTCAGGCTCATCGGCGTAATAGATAACTATTCGATCTGCCCGATAGTTTTCAATGTTTACGAACTTCTTAAAGAAAGAATCCGGGAAGAGTCTATCCTAAATGACTTTGACGAATTTTTCGATTTTGAGGTTTAACGTTCTTTAAGACAAACACCGGAACAGAACCCAAAAGACAACATAATAGCCATTGACGGTATACCGGCTAACGTGCTATAATTAAATGCAAAACAATTAGTTACGTTTGAGTGCAAGGCGATTAGTAGGGTTAAATCATTATTTAAAACGGCTGTTAAAAACTCAGGGATTGAAGATTTCCGATTTCATGAGTTGTGACTTAACTTCTGATGAAAAACAGCAATCTGTAAGTTACTGAAAGTAATGGCCGGGGTGATCCCGCTGATAAGCGGGGCAACTCCTTGATATTTTTTTAGTAATGGTCGGGGCGAGAAGATTTGAACTTCCGACCCCTTGAACCCCATTCAAGTGCGCTACCAGACTGCGCCACGCCCCGACTAATTGAATGTTTAATACGATTTTTTCACCATGTCAAGACACGATGTACTTGCTGTACTACTTTTTGTGGGTGCATCATGCTTGCAGAACTCATAAAAATCTATGAACGCCGAACATCGAACGCCCAACGTTGAATTTTGAATAAGGTATTCTGTTATTTTATAAACGGACGGAGCGAATCAACCTCATCATTCGATGTTCAATGTTCGACGTTTAAAATATCTTTCAATTAATTAAATCATAATCTCTTGATATGATGCATAAGTTATTTTAGGCTACAGTAATAGAAAGTGGTACGTTATAGCTTCTTGCAATTATATTCGTTTAATAGGCCGGTATATGGTGGAAGAAGGAAAAGCAAAAATTTTAAAGCCTCCACGGCTCAGGCGGGGTGATACCATCGGGATTGTGGCACCTGCCAGCCACTTTGATGTGGAAAAATTTAACAAAGGTATAGCTGTACTGGAGTCCATGGGGTTTAACATTTCGGTTCCTGAAAGGCTGTTTAATAAAAAAGGATATTTTGCCGGATCGGATTGGGAAAGGGCCGAAATGGTCAACAGTTATTTTGCCGATCCAACCATTAAAGCGATTATGTGTGCAAGGGGCGGGTATGGATCCATGCGGATACTTTCTTTGCTGGACTATCAAACCATTCAACAGAACCCAAAAATATTTGTCGGATTCAGCGACGTGTCTGCGCTGTTGTCCGCCCTGTATTTAAAATGCGGGCTGGTTACCTTTCACGGGCCAACGGTAACGACGTTGGCAAATTCTGACCAAAACACAAAAAATTTCCTGCTGTCGATGATGACATCCGGGGAAAAACGGGAAATTGCAGTGGAAAGCGGCATTTCCCTTCAAACCGGTTCGGCTTCCGGCCCTGTTTTGGGCGGCAACCTTCGTACCCTGTGCCATCTATTGGGAACTCCGTTCCAGCCTGATTTTAAAGATAGTATCCTGTTTGTCGAAGACAGGGGGGAGGCGCCTTACCGGATTGACAGAATGCTGAGCCATATGAAGTTGGCCGGATGTTTTAACGGGCTGGCAGGTTTTATTCTGGGAAGTTTTCAAGATTGCGGAAGCGCAGATGAGATTATTCGGCTGGCAGGTGACATCTTAAAAGATGTTAAGATTCCCATTCTTGCCGGACTTGAGGTGGGTCACGGCAAAAGAAACCTTACGATTCCCTCAGGACTTAAGGCAACACTTAATGTGGATCTTAAAGTTCTGACGTTTAGCGAACCGGCCACCACAGACTAAAGCCAGTGACTGGTAATCCATTGGGGCGACAAAACACCATCACTGGACAATCCAACACATTAACTTATATGATTACTGAACCGTAGAATATCCAACAAGGAATGCCGAATTTCGAAGTGTTTTTTTCTTACTTTTATGGTTCGATATTCCCTGTTCGATATTCGATATTCACAAATTGTTTGAAATTTTCTTAACTTAATGACATTAACCTACAACTGACAATGGATACGATTTTGCAACCCGTCGACACCCTGATGCATCAGGGCATATCGGACAAGGTGTTTCCCGGTGCCGTACTGTTGATTTCACAGAATGATTCTATTCTTTTTAGCAAGGCCTATGGATATGCCAATATATTTAGTAAACGACCCATGACTGAAGATACCATTTTTGACCTTGCGTCTTTGACCAAACCTCTGGCAACGACGCTGGCAATCATGAATCTGGTTGCCGAAAATAAACTTGATGTTGACCAAAGCCTGGGGTCTGTTTTATCGAGGTTCAGCAAAACAGAAAAACAACACATAAAAATCAGGCATCTTTTAAGTCATACTTCCGGCCTGCCGGACTATCGCCCCTATTATAAAGAGCTCGCCAAACTTCCCCTGGGTTCAAGAAAGGATGCCTTAATGGATCTTATTGCGGGGGAACCACTGATCGATCAGATCGGTGAAAAAGAGTTGTACAGCGATCTCGGGTTTATGATTCTTCGCCATGTGGCGGAACATCTTTCCGGAAAGCAATTGGGAACATTTGTTGAACAAACGGTTTATCAGACGCTTGCCCCTGATGTCGGCAGGGGCCTTTTCTTTAACCATACTGATGGTAAGCTGCGACCCGGAAGATATGCGGCTACCGAGTTTTGCCGGTGGCGCAATATGGTTTTAGCAGGAGTGGTCCATGATGAAAACGCATATGTGATGGGAGGGGTGGACGGACATGCCGGGCTTTTCGGAACCGCCGAATGTATCTTTAAACTTTTATCGACACTTTTACATGCGTACCATGGGTTTTCCTCAAATCAAGTTTTTACCAAAGACTTACTGAAAGTTTTTTTTAACAGGCAGGGGAATACGGAAAAAACGCTGGGATTTGATACTCCATCTTTGCAGCATGCAAGCTGTGGGGATTTTTTTCCCAAAAAAAGTGTGGGTCACCTGGGGTTTACCGGGACATCCTTCTGGATGGATCTGGAAAGGTCGGTCATCGTCATACTTTTAACAAACCGCATACATCCGTCGCGGGACAATACCAAAATAAAAGCTTTCAGACCAGAAATTCACAATACAATAATGAAATCGCTTTAAGGTAATGCAAAGGGAAAATGACAAAGTGATAATTTTCCCTTGTCAGACCCATTTAATTCTGGTAGCGATTCCTTGCAGTTTTTAAAACTTTACAGTATAATAGTTTAAATAATAAATAGTACTTAACCCCATAACACAACTTGTAACCCGTAACCTCTAAGTGATAGGCATACAAACAAGTTGAAAAAAACGCACTATGGTTGGCGTTAATTGCTGTTGTACGGATGATACGTGCAGAATTGAGGTGTTATGAATTTATTTTTTGATGGAATTTTAGGTATGTTTTCCAGCGATCTTGCGATTGACCTGGGAACTGCCAACACGTTGGTTTATGTGAAGGGTAAGGGTATTGTTTTAATGGAGCCTTCTGTGGTTGCAGTGAGTGTGGACCACCGGTCGAAAAACAGGGTGCTGGCCGTTGGTGCGGATGCTAAAAATATGCTGGGAAGAACTCCGGGAAACATTGTTGCCATCCGGCCGATGCGGGATGGGGTGATTGCTGATTTTGAAGTTACCGAAGCAATGTTGCGGCATTTTATTCATAAGGTGCATAACAGGCGTACATTCGTCCGGCCAAGAATTATTATTGCCGTACCATCCGGAATTACCCAGGTGGAAAAGCGTGCGGTAAAGGAGTCGGCGGAATCTGCCGGAGCTCGCGAGGTTTTTTTGATTGAAGAGCCTATGGCTGCCGCCATCGGATCTAATCTTCCCATTACTGAGCCAACCTGTAATATGGTGGTTGATATCGGCGGTGGAACAACCGAAGTCGCAGTTATTTCTCTGGCAGGAATTGTTTACAGCAGGTCCGTCAGAGTGGCCGGTGATAAGATGGATTCCGCCATCATACAGTATATTAAAAGGAAATATAACCTGTTAATCGGCGAAATGACTTCCGAAATTATTAAAATGACCATCGGCAATGCCGCCCCTGATCCTCAGGATCTTGAGACCATAGAAGTAAAGGGGAGGGATCTTGCATCCGGGATACCCAAAATTCTGTCGATCGATTCGGAAGAGATTCGAGTTGCGATTTCCGAGCAGATCGATTCAATTATCGAGACAGTGAAAATAGCTTTGGAACAAACCCCACCTGAGCTGGCCGCCGACATTGTCGACCGGGGGATCATTTTGACCGGCGGCGGAGCCCTGCTGAAAAATCTGGATAAGTTCATCAGGGAAGAAACCAGTCTTCCTATTACCGTGGCCGATGATCCGCTGACAACCGTGGCCCATGGTTGCGGCAAAACTCTGGATAATATTGAAATACTAAGACAGGTTGTAATCACATAGTTTAATGTTTTCAAAAAAAACACTGTTGATTGTTGGCGCGATTGTTCTGATCGTGGTTAATATTATCATCCTTTTTATTTCCAGCAGTCGCTATCGTTCATTCGGCTTCGGACGGGTGGCCATTTTTTTGGTGGCTCCCTTACAGGAGGCGGTGACCGGTTCAGTAAATTTTGCCAGAGATATTTGGAAGCACTACTTTTATCTTGTTTCCGTGGCACAGGAAAACGATGAGCTCAAAAAACAATTAAGCCGTGCGGTTGCCAAAAACAGTCAGTACAGTGAAATAGAACTATCCAATCAGCGTCTGAGGAATTTGCTTGACTTTAAGGAAACAACAGTCAGTAAAGTCTTAGCGGCTGAAGTGATAAGTGTAGATCCATCCCCCTGGTTTAAAGCGGTGATAATAGACAAAGGCAGTTTGGATGGCGTTGTCAGAGGACTGCCGGTGGTTATCCGGCAAGGTATTGCCGGACAGGTGGTTGAGGTTTCAACACGTTACGCAAAAATTATGCTGATCATAGATCGGAACAGTTCAGTAGATGCCCTGGTGCAAAGGACAAGAGCGCGGGGGATTATACAAGGGGAGGCAACGGCGGGGCAGTGTTTTTTTAAATATGTTTTGCGTAAGGATGATGTCAGAGTGGGAGATACCATCGTTGCTTCAGGCCTTGATGGGGTTTTTCCTAAAGGAATGCCGATCGGGGATGTTAAAGAAGTGGTAAAGCGTAACTCAGGGGTTTTTCAGGAAGTCAGAGTTGTTCCTTATATTAACTTTGAAAAGCTTGAAGAGGTATTGGTTTTATTGAATCCCTCAAAGTATGAGTTTGTGAGCAAACCATGACATACGGTTTTTATTTAGGTGTTTCTTTTTGTCTGATAGTTCTCCAGACCACCATCGTGCCATACCTTCCTTTGTTTGACCATTTTTATGATTTGACGGCCTTGTTTGTTATCTACCTCGGCATATATCGGCCTGCCCGCGAAAGCTTACCGGTTGTTGTTTTTCTTGGATTTGTAATGGACAGCCTGTCAGCAACACCTTTCATGCTGTATATCACAGCTTATCTATGGTTGTTTATAAGTATGCGCGGAATTACAAAAATATTGCGGCTGGAGGGGAAGTTGCGTTTGCCGTTTATCGTGGTTTCGGGCGTCTTGATAGAAAATATTATATTTATAGGGCCCGGTTTTATGTTGGATTCGGGATTCCGCTTTTCTTTAGCTATTGTACGAAGTATTGCAGTTCAGTGTATATGGGCCATATGTACAGGGTCGATATTTCTGGTATCGTTTGACTACTTTCATAGAGGCTGGAGTAAACTTATTGATCAATATGTGGTACAAAAAAAAGGTGTTTCCAAGCATCGTTTGATTGATTAGGCAGGACATTGAGCAAATATCTAAAAACCGCAGACAGCAACTGGTATAAGCAGCGAATCATCGGGACCATGGTTTGTGTTCTGGCTGCCTTTTCCATACTTTTAGTGCGGCTTTTTTTTCTCCAGGTAATCAAAGGAGAGGAATTCGAACGGCTTTCGGAAAATAACAGCATCAGGCTGCAAAACATAGACCCGTCAAGAGGAATGATTTTTGACCGTGGCGGCAAGCTGCTGGTGGATAATCGGCCATCTTTTGATGTGAGCATCATATTAAAAGATGCCCGCCCGGTTAATGAAACCATTAAAAAGTTATCCAAGTATATTAAATTTCCGGCAGATGAACTCAAATCAACAATTGCATCCAAAAAAAATATTTCGCTGTATAAACCGATTTTATTAAAACAGGATATCGGGCGCGATACCATGGCTGGGGTTGAAGTTCACAAATATGAACTTCCCGGTATTGTCGTCAATGCAAATCCCAGAAGGCACTACATTAACAGGCAGAGTGCGGCGCATTTAATAGGGTACCTGGGTGAAATAAGCCCAGCCGAATTGAGTAGTGGGAAATTCCCCGGATGTCGGCAGGGGGATTTAATTGGCAAGTATGGCGTTGAAAAGGCACACCAGTCATTATTAAAAGGAAAACGCGGGGGTCGCCAGGTCGAGGTTAACGCCGTCGGCCAGGTGATTAAAGTATTAAAAACGGTCGATTCACAACCGGGGCATAATTACTATCTTACCATTGATCACGTGGTGCAGGAAAAAACCGAAGCACTGCTGGAAGGTGTGATTGGCGCTGCTGTTGCCATGGAACCTGCCACAGGACAGATTCTGGCCCTGGTAAGCAACCCCTCCTTTGATCAGAACAGTTTTGTATGTGGAATGTCTCAGGACCAGTGGGATTCCCTAACCTCAGATCCTCTAAAGCCGTTGACAAACAGGGTGGTTCAGGGCGAATATGCACCGGCATCAACATATAAAATTGTGACTGCGATTGCAGGACTAGAGGAAGGGGTGATAGATGAAAACACCACCTTTAAATGCCCCGGATATTATCATTTTCAGAATCGGGAATATCGGTGCTGGAAGAAAACAGGGCATGGTACCATGAGCATCGTAAAAGCTTTGGCCGAGTCGTGTGATGTCTTTTTTTATAATGTGGGACAGCGGGTCGGAGTCGATCGACTGGCGTGGTATGCAATTGAGTGCGGACTGGGAACAAAAACCGGGATAAACCTTGATCATGAGATGAAGGGATTGATACCTACGGCTGCATGGAAAAAGCGTCGTTTCGGCATCGAGTGGCAGGAAGGAGAAACACTTTCCATTGCCATTGGTCAGGGATTTAACCTGGTGACGCCGCTGCAAATGGTCACTTTAATCTCAGCGGTGGCAAACGGTGGTTATAGATACAGACCTGAGATATTAAAACACATCGAAACGGCAGATGGTAAAATAGTCAGGGAGAGCAAGCCGAAAAGGCTCGGCAGGCTGCCAGCCAGCAGTAAAACTTTGGAGCTGGTTAAGCAGGGTTTGTGGGAAGTGGTTAATTACGAAAAGGGAACCGCCAGGGGCGCACGAGTTTATGGCATTGATGTGAGTGGGAAAACAGGTACCGCCCAGGTAATCAGCAGGAAAGAAGACGAAGATGAGGCTGAAGAGGAACTGCCGGATCACTTAAGACCCCATGCATGGTTTGTGGCCTATGCCCCTTCGGAAAATCCTAAGATAGCTGTCGCTGTGGTGGTAGAACATGGAGAACATGGATCCGGATCTGCGGCCCCGGTGGCAAGAGAGATGATAAAAACCTACCTGCGAGGCGAAAAACACAAAAAACAATTGGTAGCTCAAAATTGAAAATCAGGGATCACCACGCAACCTTAACGCAATAGGAAAGGTTTATCTCCAAATGAGAAGAACCAAAGAACATAACCATGTTTGACAGAAAGTTTATACAATATTTTGACTGGGGTTTGCTGGTACTGGTTCTTTTGATCAGTGGCCTGGGGTTTATTACGCTGTACAGCGTCGCAATGGCCGGAGAAACCACCCCCGATAAAATGTTTTATATCAAGCAAATGGTATGGTTTTGTGCCGGACTGATATTAATGGTGCTCTCTTTTTTATTCAATTATAAATTATTGAACCGATGGGCCTATACAATTTATGCGGTTTGTATTTTCCTGTTAATTGCGGTTTTGTTTCTGGGAAAATATGTCAGCGGGGCACAAAGATGGTTGATGATAGGGCCTTTGTCAATTCAGCCATCCGAGCTGGTTAAGATTGCGGTGATCATTATACTGGCCCGATACTATTCGAAGCATGCATATACGCGGGGATTTACCCTGCGTAATCTTGTTAAGCCCGCCATTCTGGTCCTTATTCCATTTATTCTGATCGTCAGACAGCCTGATCTGGGAACCGCATTGGTGGTTTTTCTGATCGCCGCTTCGATAACTGTTTTTGTGAAGATTGAAAGGCGTTCCTTTATATATATCATTATTTCTTGTATGACGGCTTTTCCGGTGGTCTGGTTTTTTTTAAAAGAATATCAACAAAGGCGTATACTCACCTTTATAAATCCTGAGAGAGATCCCCTGGGGGCAGGCTATCATATTATTCAATCAAAAATTGCCATCGGTTCGGGGATGATTACCGGCAAAGGATTTTTAAAAGGAACGCAAAATGCGTTGTCTTTTCTTCCTGAACAACATACGGATTTTATATTTTCAGTTCTGGCGGAGGAGTGGGGATTTGCCGGTTCAATATTTCTTATTTTCCTTTTCCTGATGTTGCTTGTAAAAGGATTAAATGTTGCATACGGGTGCAGGGACCCTTTCGGCACCATCCTGTCAGTCGGCATATCGGCCATGATATTCTGGCAGGTGGTGATTAATATAGGGATGGTAATGGGGCTTATGCCGGTGGTGGGTGTGCCCTTGCCGTTTATCAGCTATGGGGGTTCATCTATTGTGGTTACCATTGTTTGTGTGGGTATATTAATGAATGTGAGCATGAGGCGGTTTATGCTTGAATAATGGACAAGCGACCACAGGCACAGTATCTGTGAACGTTTACAGGATGAAGATTGTATCACCGGAATGCTCATTTGGGCATATTTATCGATAGACTAAATTTTTGCCAATAGTTAAGGAGGATATTTAAGATATGAAGAAAGGCAAGAAACATGATTCCATATCCACTTTTTTAGGGTCTGATGCAAGTATTGACGGAACTGTGGAGTTCCGTGGCGCTATCAGGATAGATGGAAATGTAAAGGGAAAGATCAAAAGCAATGGCGGTACGGTTATTGTGGGTGAGAAGGCGGTGCTTGAGGCGAAAATAACTGTGGGAGTTGCCGTCATCATGGGCGAGGTGCATGGAACCATAGACGCCCAAGACAGAATAGAGATTTATCCCCCGGGCCGTGTGATCGGTGATATTCAAGCCCCGGTGATTACTGTTGACGAAGGAGGTATTTTTAATGGGAATTGTATTATGAAAGACCAGGCCATTTCTTCCAAGAAAAAGAAAGGGATTTCTCCGAAGGCTTCTATTACTGAGTCAATAAAAAACGAAGCTAAAAAAGAAAAATAGAAAACAAACAATACAACCAAGAGTACTTCCGTGAACTCAGGATAGTGGTCAGGGTAAAACACAGAAATCTATAGCTTCCTTCCCCGATTCCCGCCTGGGTATGAATGAAGGTGGAGTTGATATAATACTTCTTTAAAATTCAAATGGTTAGTTAGATCTATAGACTTTCGAGAAAATTAAAAACCTTTAAAAAAAAACCTTTGACAATTTATTTCATCTGGTGTTATAGAACGCCGGGGTTGTTGGAGTTTAAAATTTAGTAAATATTGCACCGGAAAAGAACAAAAAATTTTCATTATAGATGGAGGGGCTTTAAATGAAATCTTCTGGTCTAAGCCGGAAAGGTTTTGTGGTTTTCGTATTTTTTCTGGCAATGGGGGTGCTGTTTTCCGCCTCAATTGTCCTGGGTTCTTCAGGAGAAGAGTCCGGAGGTTCGATAACCGTATTGCCGGACTGGTCCACTCTTATACAAGTTGTCAATTTTATTTTTCTTATCTTTATTTTAAACATCATCCTATACAAACCGATTCGAAACGTTTTAATTCAGCGAAGGGAAAAGATTGTCGGCCTTGAAGAAGGAATCGAAGCTTTCGACAGAGATGCCTTAGAAAAAGAAGATTCTTTTGCTGCGGGCATCAAGGATGCAAGGGCAAAAGGCTTTAAGGAAAAGGAAGCTTTGCTCACAGCTGCCGCAGAAGAAGAGAAAAAGATTATAGAAAAAATCAATAAAAAGGCTCAGGCTGACCTTGCAGAAGTCAGAAAAAAAATCGCCAAGGATGCCGAGGAAGCAAAGACATCCCTTCTTCAAGAAATTGATGGATTTGCAAATGCAATTGGGGAAAAGATTCTGGGGAGGGCTGTTTAATGGATAAATCCGGAATAAAAAGGCCCGTTATCGGCTGCAAATACAGTTTGATTAAAAGCAGGACATTTTTGGTTGTGGTTATCATGTCGCTGCTTTTTTTATTTTCAGGAGTTGCTGCGGCTTCCGGTGGCGGGGGCCATGAATCAAAAGGGTGGGTAGCTACAGACACTTATAAAGTGATGAATTTTGCTGTTTTGGCTATCGGTCTTTTTTTTCTGTTACGCAAACCGGTTTCTCAGGCACTGAATGACCGTATCAAAGGGATAAAGGAACAGCTCAGCGAGCTGGAAGAGAAGAAAGAAGCAGCTGAAAAAAAGCTGGCTGAATATAATGAAAAGTTCTTGAAATTAGACAAAGAGGCCGAACAGATTGTGGCAGAATATATAAAACAGGGAAATGAGGCCAAACAAAGAATACTCAAAGAGGCGGAATCCCAAGCTTTAAAACTGGAAGAACAGGCCAAGAAAAATATTGCCAATGAGTTTAAAAAGGCCAAAGCAAAACTGCATGAAGAGATACTTGAACAGGCGCTTGTAAAGGCCGAAGATATTATTCAAAATAAAATTACCGGTGAAGACCAGGACAGGCTGGTGGATGAATATCTGGAAAAGGTGGTAGTATAATGAAAAATCTGTCAATCGCACGACGTTATGCCAAGGCGCTTTTGCTTATCGGAAAAGAAGATGGTAAAGCAGAATCTTACAAAGATGAACTTGACGGATTTGCCAATTTACTTTCAAGGGAAAAAGAGCTTGATCAGGCAATCTGCAACCCTCTTTATGATTCCGGTGGTCGAAAAAGTGTTTTAAGGGCGATCATCGAAAAAATTGGTCTTTCCACTGTGATGACGTCATTTCTCATGTTGTTGTTTGATAAAGGAAGAATTGGATTTATCAGCGATATAAACGATTATTATCAAAAATTGGCTGATGAGCTGAAAGGGGTTGCGCGTGCGAGCCTGGTTTCGGCAACAGAACTTTCTTCCGAAACCATTGATAAAATTCGTGCAACCCTGTCAAAAAGGACAGGTAAAGAAATTATCTTAGAGGTTGAGCAAGATCCCGGTTTGATCGGTGGGATTGTGACAAGGATGGGGGACCTTGTTCTCGATGGAAGCATTAAAACACAACTGTTTAATATGAGAGAATCTTTAAAAAGGGGTGAGAGTATCTAATGGAACTAAAAGCTGAAGAAATAAGCCAGATTATTAAGGAACAGATTTCGGATTATGACAAAAAAGTTGAACTGAGTGAAACGGGCGTTGTTTTGTCCGTCGGGGATGGTATTGCCCGCGTATATGGGCTGGAAAAAGCCATGGCACTTGAGTTGGTAGAATTTCCCGGCGGCATCCTGGGGTTGGTGCTGAACCTTGAAGAGGACAATGTGGGTTGCGCCATTATGGGCGAAGATATCCACATCAAAGAAGGCGATATGGTCAAACGGACCGGCAGAATCGCCGAGGTACCGGTGGGTGAAGCTGTTCTCGGCAGGGTCGTATCAGCCGTGGGCGAGCCTTTGGATGGAAAGGGTCCCATAGACGCAAAAGATACCAGCCGGGTTGAAATGGTCGCTCCTGGTGTTATTGCCCGAAAAGGTGTCCATGAGCCCTGTTATACGGGATTGAAGGCGATCGATTCCATGACACCGGTTGGAAGGGGTCAGCGGGAACTTATCATCGGTGACCGCCAAATCGGAAAGACAGCCGTTGCCGTTGATGCCATCCTCGCTCAGAAAGAAACCGACGTTTTCTGTATTTACGTAGCATGTGGACAGAAAAAGTCCACAGTGGCACAGGTTCACGCAGTTCTTGAAAAACACGGTGCGATGGAATATACCACCATCGTATCAGCCTGTGCCAGTGATCCTGCAACACTGCAGTTTATTGCTCCTTATGCAGGGTGTGCCATGGGAGAATATTTCCGCAATAAGGGTCAGCATGCGTTGATTATTTATGACGATCTTTCTAAGCAGGCGGCGGCTTATCGTCAGGTTTCACTTCTTTTGCGCCGTCCACCCGGGCGTGAAGCTTACCCCGGAGATATTTTTTATAACCATTCCCGCCTGCTGGAGCGTGCTGCCAAGATGAACGATGAGCTTGGTGCAGGATCACTTACAGCGCTTCCAATCATTGAAACCCAGGCCGGTGACGTATCCGCCTATATTCCGACAAATGTTATTTCCATTACAGACGGCCAGATATATCTTGAGCCGGGCCTGTTTTTTGCCGGCGTCAGACCTTCCATTAACGTCGGCCTTTCCGTGTCCAGGGTCGGTGGCGCTGCACAGGTGAAAGCCATGAAACAAGTGGCAGGCACATTGCGACTGGATCTGGCTCAATTTAGGGAATTGGAAGCCTTTGCTGCCTTTGGAAGCGATCTGGATGCTGCCACGCAGAAACAGTTGACTCGCGGGGCAAGGCTGGTTGAAATACTAAAGCAGCCGCAATATCAGCCCCTGCCAATGGAAAAACAGGTCACCATCCTTTATGCCGGAACAAAGGGATTTCTTGATGAATATCCTCTTGAGGTGCTGGGAAAATATGAGGCCGGGCTTTACTCGTTTATTGAAGACAGGTATTCACAAATATTTTCTGAACTCAAGGAAAAAGAAGAAATTTCAGACGACCTGGACAAGGTGATTGAGGAAGCTTTGACTGCCTATGGGGAAGAGTTTAAGGATACAATCAAATAATATCAACGTATTGCTGATGTGATGTGTTACCTGCGCAGGTTTGAAATATCCTGAGCAGGTAATACAAAACCGGCAATGGAATAAATAAGGGCTTTGGTTTATGGCAAGTTTAAAAGATGTACAAAATAAAATTTCTGCGGTTAAAAAAACAAAGCAGATCACAAAGGCCATGAATATGGTTGCCACCTCAAGATTGCGGGGCGCTCAAACAAATATGGAAAATTTTCGCCCCTATGCCGGTAAATTTTCGGAAGTTTTGGGAAGCCTGGCGGCCAAATCCGGCGATGAAGCCAGCCCCTTACTGATATCCCGGGAGGAGATTAAAAAAATTCATGTGGTTCTGTGTACTTCCGATAGGGGACTGTGTGGCGGATTTAACGTCAACCTGATTGATAAGGCGGAGTTATTCATAAAAGAAAAATCCGGTGATAATATTGAGGTATCCGTTACCAATTTTGGAAAAAAAGGACGGGACTGGTGCCGAAAAAACAATATGATCATAGACGACGAGTACATCGGAGTGGTGGGAACCAGTTTCGCATTCAACGTGGCTGCAAATGCAGGGCGTAAATTGGTGGACGGATATTTAAGCGGGGACTATGACGAAGTTTATGTGGTCTATGCAGAATTTATAAGCATGGGTAAACAGGAGCCTACCTTAAAGCAACTGATTCCCATACCCCCCATTGAGAAGGTAGAGGATGAAGCAGAAGATAAAGAGTACATTGCCGAGCATATTTGTGAACCTTCGGCTGAGGGCCTTTTAGGGGAGTTGCTTCCGAAAAGTGTTCATGTCCAGTTACACAGTGCGCTTTTGGAAACATCCACCAGCGAACATGCCGCCCGGATGATGGCCATGGAAAATGCAACATCGGCATGTAACGATATGATTGAGAATTTGACGCTGGCATATAACAAGGCTCGGCAGGCCGCAATTACTGCAGAGTTGATGGATATTGTCGGTGGTGCCGAGGCACTTAAGGGATAAGAAAATAAATACTGTATTTTACATATAGGAGGTCTTTAGATGGGAGAGAATATAGGGAAAATTACTCAGGTTATGGGGCCTGTCGTTGACGTCGAATTTGAACAGGGGAATCTGCCGACAATTTATACGGCGCTTACCATCAGCAACCCTTCCATTAGCGATGAAGAGGGCAACCTGGTGGTTGAAGTTGCCCAGCACCTTGGAGACAATGTGGTCAGAACAATTGCCATGGATGTGACCGATGGCTTGATGAGAGGGCAGGAAGTAAAGGATACAGGGAAACCGATCATGATGCCTGTTGGAGAAGCAGGTTTGGGAAGGGTTCTCAACGTTGTGGGAAGACCTGTTGACGGGCTCGGTCCGGTAAGCCAGGAGAAAACGCTGCCCATCCACCGTGAGGCCCCGGCATTTACTGAGCAGGACACAACGGTGCGCGTCCTTGAAACCGGCATTAAGGTGATCGATTTGCTGGTCCCGTTTCCCCGTGGAGGAAAAATGGGTCTCTTTGGCGGTGCAGGAGTGGGGAAAACCGTTATCATGATGGAAATGGTTCATAACATTGCCATGCAGCACGGCGGCATCTCAGTTTTTGCAGGCGTTGGAGAGAGAACCCGTGAAGGAAATGATCTTTATCATGAAATGAAGGAAGCAGGCGTACTTCCCAAAGCGGCTCTGATTTATGGGCAGATGACGGAACCACCGGGAGCGAGGGCACGTGTCGCGCTTTCCGCCCTGACAGCTGCTGAATATTACAGGGATGAAGAAGGACAGGACGTACTTATTTTTATTGACAATATTTTCCGTTTTACCCAGGCAGGTTCCGAAGTGTCCGCCCTTCTTGGACGTATGCCCTCGGCTGTGGGTTATCAGCCCACACTGGCCGTTGATCTTGGTGAGTTGCAGGAACGGATCACATCAACGGACAAAGGATCTATTACCGCAGTTCAGTGTGTATATGTTCCTGCAGACGACCTGACTGACCCTGCTCCAGCAACCACCTTTGCACATCTGGATGGTACCGTCGTTCTTTCCCGTAAATTGGTTGAGCTTGGGATCTATCCTTCAGTGGATCCGCTGGACTCAACATCAAGAATTCTGGATGCCGCCTATATCGGTGACGAACATTACCAGGTATCTCGACAGGTACAACAAATTCTGCAAAAATATACTGAACTTCAGGATATTATTGCTATTTTGGGTATTGATGAATTATCAGACGAAGATAAAATCACCGTATCCCGAGCGAGAAAGATTCAGCGTTTTCTGTCACAACCATTTCATGTGGCTGAAGTTTTTACCAATACACCCGGTTCTTATGTTAAGATTGAAGATACGGTCAATGGTTTCAAGGAAATAGTTGAGGGAAAACACGACGATCTTCCGGAACAGGCATTCTATATGGTCGGAAGTATTAAGGAAGCAATTGAAAAAGCCGAAAAGATGGCTGAAGCAGCTTAGCTGAGAGGTTAACATAATGGCAGAAAATATTAAATTAGAAGTGGTGACACCCGAAAAATCTGTTGTTAGTGAGGAAGCTCAGATTGTAATGTCTCCCGGTTCTCTCGGCGAATTTGGCGTTCTCATCGGCCATACGCCTTTTTTAACCACGCTTAAGATTGGTACGATTCGCTATAAAAATGCGGATGGAGCTGAAAAATATGTATTTGTCAACAGCGGGTTTGCTGAGGCTCTCCCTGACAAAGTGACTGTACTGGCGGAGTCGGCTGAGAAAAGAGAAGATATTGATGTTGAACGTGCAAAGGCTGCCATTAAACGTGCAGAAAAACGTCTGGCTGAGGATCGGTCTAAAGAAGATATTGATTTTAACCGTGCCAAAGCCTCTCTGGCCAGGGCAGTAGAACGGGTAAAGCTTGCCGAGTTTGGGAATTGACAACCTCATTTAAAGACATATAAATTTAATCCTGTTGTTTGGGACTTAAAGTGAATTTAAATATAAAAGGGTAAACCGGTTTAATTGGTTTACCCTTTTTCTATAGAAATAATAAATAAAGCGAAAAACACTATGAAATTAATGGAAAATAATGTTGCTGTAGTTATACTTGCCGCCGGTATGGGAACCCGGATGAAATCGAGCAAAGCGAAAGTTCTCCATGAGATCCTGGGAAAACCCATGATTTTGTATATTGTGGAAACCGCCAAAAAAATCGCTGGAAATGATGTCATCCTTGTCATCGGAAATCAGGCCGATAGAGTTAAAAGGGTTGTTTCTCAAAAAGCCAAAGTGAGGTATGCTTACCAGGATAAACAGCTTGGAACCGGGCATGCGGTTTCCTGTGCATTGCCTTGCATTCCCGATTATTGCGAGGAAGTGGTTATACTGTGCGGGGATGTTCCGCTCCTTACGGCGGATACAATCATGCATCTGGTGGATGATCATGTTAAAGAAAAGCGGGATATTTCACTTTTAGCAGTGGAAAAGGATCATCCCAAAGGGTACGGTAGGGTTTTGTATGATGACAAGGGCCATGTTTCAAGAATAGTTGAGGAGGCGGATGCCAATGAAGCGCTTAAACAAGTTAAAATGATAAATACAGGTATTTACTGTGTCAGAAAAAAAATATTAGTCGACTTGGTGGGAAAAATTAAATCAAATAATGTGCAAGGTGAATTTTATTTAACTGATATGATAGAATTAGGGAATAAAGGTAAAAAAATTGTTGGTGCTCTGGAGGGAAATGATGACAAGGAATTTTTTGGTATCAACAACCACCAACAGCTAAAAGAAGCTGAAAAAATAATGAAAAGTCGAATGAGTATTATATCTTGACTTTGGCATGCATAATAGACTATAGTATCTAAAAATATTATAAGGCAAAAAATTGGATAACGAAGAAGTTGTAAGGCAATTTGAGGAAATTGAACACAAAGTTGAACGAGTGATAGAGGCTTGTCAATCACACGAGACGACCAACTTAGAACTTATTAATAAAATTGAACGGTTAGAGGAGGAGCTTCAAAAAAAGACTGAGGCGGAAAATAAATACTTAGAGGAAAGGGCCTTAATTCGATCAAAGATTGATAGTTTGTTGGTCAGACTTGAGGATGTTACTAAAGTTGAGTAATAACGGTCAACAGAGTCAACACTCAAAAGAGGCAGGATGCACATCCATTGGAAGAACTTGTAACAATAGAACTCTTTGGGAGGTCTTATACATTCAAAGCCGAATCAGAAATTATGATGGCAAAAGATGTTGCTGACTACCTGGTAAAAGAGGTAAGCAGAGTTGAATCTCAACAATCAATTAAATCATCAAATATTTCCAAGCTTGCAATCATGATTCTGGCCGCACTGAACATAGCTAATGAAAATATGGAGCTGAAAAAAAAACATTCGGATTTCATACATACCATTTCAAAGCAATCATCTGACCTGATACGCTCATTAGATGCGTTTGTGCAATAAATGACAGAGGTGTTTTTACAAGTTGCAACCAGCTAAGGTTAAACTGCTTTTTTTAAGTAATTATTGTTAAAGCATTTGTTGACCAAAATTAATGTGGTCCTTGTTGCTGGCCATCAGAAGTATACGGCCTGTTGTGTGCTCATAATTCATGGGAATAAATGTAATCCCTGCCGTGTTCGTGATTGGAAGTTACTCTTTGATCCAACATTCAATAAACGGGAGCTGTCCCTGGTTTTGGTGTGCATGTTCCGATTATACGGAAAAGCCTAAAGAAGCTATATGGCACCCACTTTGAACCATGGTTCAAAGACCTACCAACACGGCATTATGGCGGGGGTTCTATTTTATTCAAAGTTTGATTAAATTTATTAATATAGGTGAATTCTATATTTAATAAACAATATGTTAAATTTACCTTTATGCGACCCGATGAATATATCACGCAGCTCTGGGAAATGATGTAATGCCAGCCCTTCCTTTTTTCCTCCTCATTTAACTGCCGTAATTAAATCGAATGTAAGCATTTTAACAGCATAGGCAGCGATGGTTTGCGTCTTTCTGCAGACAATAGACAACCATCGATCTACGATAGACCTAAATTTTTCGCTAGCCATGGCGCATGTCGATTTTTATGGTAACACAGCAAGCTTACAGAAATACCTGCTTAATAAAATACTTTGGATTCCTGGTGAGCTGGTGGTGAAAAATGATTTTTTACCAGACCATCAACTCCGAATGGGATCTCAGGTTTGATGAATTCGCCAAAATTCCGGTTAAGACGGTTTCTAAGAAAATTTAAATTTTTCTTCTATAAACTAGCAGGACAAGAAAGGCAGATAAATTTTGAAATCACCAGAACCGGTGGTGGTGCCTTAAATTATTAAAAGGTGCAGCACAACGTCCCGATAAATTGAAACGGGAGGGTTTTTTGCGAGGCCATAAGGTTTGCATGGCTTGACAACCGGCAATATACTAAAGATCTTTGCAAAATGACAAATTATGTTAGAGTTCCAGCCAGGGGGGCCGCCTCAGGCAGATCAACCCCAGGAACATATCGAATATTTGGATGACTGGAATTTAAGCCTGACATAGAAACCGTCATAACGTGTTGTTTTGCGAAGGTCTTTAATCGCCGTTTCCTTTTTCAAGGAGATATACCATGGAAGAATATATTATACTATTAGGAATTGCCTGCTTTGCTGCAGGGTTTATTATTGCGTTTTGGCTTAAAGGGAAAATGCTTTCCCAGCAAATCAAAGCTGCCAAAGGAGAAGCTTCTCGAATATTAGAGGAATCCGAAAGAAAAGCAGAAACGCTGATTAAAGAGGCTGATCTTGAAATAAAGGACAAACTTTTCAAGATGAAAGCCGAGTTCGATGCGGATACCAAGGATACGAGATATGAGTTTAAAAAGCGGGAGAAGAGAATCATTCAAAAAGAGGAAAACGTTGAACGAAAAACAGAACAATTAGAAAGAAGAGATCGTGATATCTTAAAAAAAGAAAAAAGGTTGGCGAAAAAGGAAGAGCATATTGAACACAGTGAAAAAAAATATAACGAGTTAATCGAAGAACAAAAAAGACATCTTGAACAAATTTCCGGACTGACGGCAGAGCAGGCCAAAGAATTGTTAATAAGAGCCATGGAGAACGAAGCACGGCATGAAGGGGCCAGGCTGATTAAAAAAATAGAGAATGAAACAAAAGAAAAAGCAGATAAAAAGGCCAAGAATATTATGGCGACTGCGATTCAGCGATATGCCAGCGATTTTGTTGCAGAACGAACGGTCTCAGTTGTTCAGCTCCCCAGCGACGAAATGAAGGGGAGAATAATTGGCAGGGAAGGGCGTAATATTCGGGCCATAGAAGCCGCCACCGGAATTGATTTGATCATAGACGACACGCCTGAAGCAGTCATTCTCTCAGGTTTTAATCCTGTCAGACGAGAGGTTGCCCGTATATCTTTAATACGTTTGATTTCGGATGGGCGAATACATCCTGCACGTATTGAAGATGTGGTAAAAAAAGTAGGAAGGGAAGTGGACCAGGTCATTAAAGAAGCCGGAGAGCAGGCGGCATTTGATTTGGGTATTCATGGGATTCATCATGAACTGATCAAGTTAATCGGTCAATTAAAATTTCGCACCAGCTATGCCCAGAATGTTTTGCAGCATTCAGTTGAGGTTGGTTTTTTATGTGGTATTATGGCCGCTGAACTGGGACTTAATCAAAAACTTGCCAGACGCATGGGGCTTCTGCATGATATCGGAAAAGCGGTTGATCATGAAGTTGAAGGCCCTCATGCCCTGATAGGCGCCAGACTGGCAAAAAGATACAATGAATCCAGAAGAATTGTGCATGCAATTGAGTCTCACCACGAGGATATTCCTCCATCTTCTGTTTATGCATTTTTGGTGCAAGCTGCAGACGGTCTATCGGGAGCCAGACCGGGAGCTCGAAAGGAACTGCTGGAAAATTACATTAAAAGGCTGGAAGATCTTGAGAAAATAGCGAATTCATTTAGAGGTGTGGCAAATACTTATGCCATTCAGGCCGGCAGAGAGCTTCGGGTGATCGTTGAAAGCAGTGTTATTTCAGATGAAGATGCCACCATGCTAAGCAGAGATGTTGCCAAAAAAATAGAAGAATCCTTAACTTTTCCTGGCCAGATAAAGGTAATGGTTATCAGAGAAACAAGGGCTGTAGAGTATGCCAATAAATAGGGGTTATGCATGATGAATGTGATCGATATATTACGCGAAAGAGGATTTATAGAACAAACGACGCACGATGAAGAATTGCGCAGGTATGCTGATAAAGAGCAGATTACCTGTTATATCGGTTTTGACCCTACTGCCTCCAGTCTTCACATTGGAAGTCTTGTGCCAATCATGTCGCTTGCGCATATGCAAAGGCTTGGACATAGGCCCATCGCCCTTGTTGGCGGAGGGACGGGGCTTGTCGGAGACCCCAGCGGCAAAACTGAGATGAGGCAATTGCTGACAGCGCAGATGGTGGAAGAGAACGCACGGGGCATCAAAAAGCAGCTGTCCCGGTTTATTGATTTTAGTGATGGTAAAGCCCTTATGCTCAATAATGCGGACTGGCTGACTAAATTGGAATACATCCCGTTTTTAAGAGATATTGGACGTCATTTTTCAGTAAATCGGATGATAAAAGCAGAAAGCTATAAAATACGTTTGGAATCTGATGAAGGTTTAAATTTTATAGAATTTAACTATATGTTGCTTCAAGCCTATGATTTTCTGGAACTTTTTAACACCCAAAACTGCAGACTGCAAATGGGTGGCAGTGACCAGTGGGGGAATATTGTCGCAGGGGTTGAGCTTACTCGCAGGATGCGGCAGGAAACTGTATTCGGCCTGACCTTTCCTTTGATTACCACCAGCGGTGGGGCAAAGATGGGGAAAACGGCCAGTGGTGCTGTCTGGCTCGCTGATGACAGGACGGATTCTTATGATTATTACCAGTACTGGATAAACACCGATGACAGGGATGTAGAGAGATTTTTGGCACTTTTTACCTTTCTGCCCATGGAAGAAATAAGAGATATTGGGAAATTAGAGGGCTCAGATTTAAATAGTGCCAAAACTGTTTTAGCATTTGAAACGACCTTTCTGGCCCATGGGAAGGACAAGGCCGAAGAGGCATACCAGAAAAGCGCCAGTCATTTTGGAACCCGTTCCATATCAAAGAATATATTGCCTTCAAGCCGGATACATACTGAATTGCAGAAGGTTCTTAAAATATCGGTAAAAGATAACGTGACAGTAGATGATGTCGTTACGATTGATACGGTCGATTCATATGTCGATGAAATAGAACTAAAAACGGGTATACCGGCTTTTAAACTATTTCATACCGTTGACCTGGCATCATCTGGTAGTGCCGCCAGAAGGCTCATTGAACAGGGTGGAGCGTATATTAACGACCAACGGGTAAAGTCATTTGACCAGCTTATTAATGATGACTATGTTGATGAAAAAAGGACAATTGTATTAAGAGCCGGAAAAAAGCGATTTCATAAAATAAAAGTTAAAAAATAACAAAATTAAGCTTGACAAAGATAAGCATTAATTATACGTTTATTTTCTTTTTAAAACGAAGCAGATTTTTTAAAAAAAGATTAAAAAAACAGTTGACAGGCGTGTTCAAGCAAGGTATTTGAGCTATCCTGTTTGCATTTATTTTTTTAAATATTTACAGCAAAGTAAGTTTTTGATCTTTGAAAACTAAATAGTGACAGAAATTTTAAGTCGGGTTTAAAGTTAATTCGCCGAATCATTTTATCTGTTTATCCGATGAAAAGAAGCGGCATAGTTTAATTGGAGAGTTTGATCCTGGCTCAGAATGAACGCTGGCGGCGTGCTTAACACATGCAAGTCGTACGAGAACTCTTTAGCTTGCTAAAGATAGTAAAGTGGCGTACGGGTGAGTAACGCGTGGGTAATCTACCTTTGAATCGGGGATAACATTGCGAAAGCGATGCTAATACCGGATAATATCTCAAAATCAAAAGGTTTTGAGATCAAAAATGGCCTCTACATGTAAGCTGTTGTTTGGAGATGAGCCCGCGTACCATTAGCTTGTTGGTAGGGTAATGGCCTACCAAGGCAACGATGGTTAGCTGGTCTGAGAGGATGATCAGCCACACTGGAACTGACACACGGTCCAGACTCCTACGGGAGGCAGCAGTGAGGAATTTTGCGCAATGGGGGAAACCCTGACGCAGCAACGCCGCGTGAGTGATGAAGGCCTTCGGGTCGTAAAGCTCTGTCAAGTGGGAAGAAAATGTAAAATGTTAATACAATTTTTCACTGACGGTACCACTGAAGGAAGCACCGGCTAACTCCGTGCCAGCAGCCGCGGTAATACGGAGGGTGCAAGCGTTATTCGGAATTATTGGGCGTAAAGGGCGCGTAGGCGGCCTTTTAAGTCAGATGTGAAAGCCCGGGGCTTAACCCCGGAAGTGCATTTGAAACTAAAGGGCTTGAGTATGGGAGAGGGAAGTGGAATTCCTGGTGTAGCGGTGAAATGCGTAGATATCAGGAGGAACACCGGTGGCGAAGGCGACTTCCTGGACCAATACTGACGCTGAGGCGCGAAGGCGTGGGTAGCAAACAGGATTAGATACCCTGGTAGTCCACGCAGTAAACGGTGAACACTAGGTGTAGCGGGTATTGACCCCTGCTGTGCCGCAGCTAACGCATTAAGTGTTCCGCCTGGGGAGTACGGCCGCAAGGTTAAAACTCAAAGGAATTGACGGGGGCCCGCACAAGCGGTGGAGCATGTGGTTTAATTCGACGCAACGCGAAGAACCTTACCTGGATTTGACATCCCGGGAAGTCTTTTGAAAAAAAGATGTGCCCTTCGGGGAGCCCGGTGACAGGTGCTGCATGGCTGTCGTCAGCTCGTGTCGTGAGATGTTGGGTTAAGTCCCGCAACGAGCGCAACCCCTATCTTTAGTTACCATCATTTAGTTGGGGACTCTAAAGATACTGCTCCGGTTAACGGGGAGGAAGGTGGGGATGACGTCAAGTCCTCATGGCCTTTATGTCCAGGGCTACACACGTGCTACAATGGGCTGTACAAAGGGTTGCGAACCCGCGAGGGTAAGCCAATCCCATAAAGCAGTTCTAAGTTCGGATTGGAGTCTGCAACTCGACTCCATGAAGCTGGAATCGCTAGTAATCGTGGATCAGCATGCCACGGTGAATACGTTCCCGGGCCTTGTACACACCGCCCGTCACACCATGAGAGTTGGTTGTACCAGAAGTTGTTGGACTAACCTTTACAGGAAGTAGGCACCTAAGGTATGGCTGATGATTGGGGTGAAGTCGTAACAAGGTAGCCGTTGGGGAACCAGCGGCTGGATCACCTCCTTTCTAAGGAAGAAAAGATAGATCGAGTTTATTTTTTAGAAAGATAAAATATCTCGACTTTATTTGTCACTATTTAGTTTTGAGAGATCAAGACCGTTCTTTTAAATTTTAGATGATGATAGGCTCAATCGGATTTTGGATTTTTTGACTTAGATTTTGGATTGGATGAAGTATAAGCAATTTGAAATCCACAATCCGAAATCGAAGGGGCCTGTAGCTCAGTTTGGTTAGAGCGCACGCCTGATAAGCGTGAGGTCGATGGTTCAACTCCATCCAGGCCCACCATAGTACCGTCAAAAGCGGGAAAATTCGGAGCATGAATTTCAAAAT
>JAXHVO010000086.1:32500-82307 GCA_034189135.1 Thermodesulfobacteriota bacterium
ATACTCTTGGATACCTTCCACCGGAAGCCATTGCAATAGTGGCGGATTACCTAAATCTTTCTCAATCAGATGTCTATGGAGTGGCCACCTTTTATAACCAATTCCGCTTTAATCCACCGGGCAAAAATCCAATCAAGGTTTGTCTGGGAACCGCCTGCCATGTTAAGGGTGGAGATATCATTTTAGAAAATTTTGAACGAAAGCTTGAAATTAATGAAGGCGAAACCACGGCTGACAGAGAATTCAGTATCGAAAGGGTGGCATGTGTGGGGTGTTGTGCCATAGCGCCTGTTGCCCTTGTGGGCGAGACCGTTCATGGAAACATGGCGCCAAGTAAAGTGGAAGGACTTATCCTTCGAATTCAGGTCGAAAAAGAAAAAAAAGAAAGAGAAAAACAAAAAGAATGAATCCAGGTAGCTATGAGAAGTTGCATCAGTCGTTTGGTGCAATTCGTGAAGAAGCGCAAAGAAGAAGGAAGGAATTCGATGAAGATCCGGTCCCCAAAATTCACATTTGTATGGCAACCTGCGGCATCGCTTCCGGTGCTTTGGATACTAAAAAGGCCTTCGAAGAAGCGCTTGACGAGCAAAATATTAAAGCCCGGATTCATACGGTAGGCTGCATCGGCCATTGTTACGCAGAGCCCGTTGTGGTGATCGACTACAAGGAATCAGGATTTCCCCCCATTTTTTATCCTGAGGTCAACCCCGGTAAAGCCAAAATGCTGGTAAAGTTCTTTTTAACTGAGGGAGATCCGAGACTGGAGCATATCCTCGGAGCGACCCAGGAGAATGAGATGATTCCTTCGGTCATGGAATTTGCTCGGTTTAACCAGGAAAAACGAGTGGTTATGGAAAAGTGCGGGCATATTGACCCTGAAGATATCTATGATTACATTGCCGAAGATGGATATGCGGCACTGGAGAAGGCCTTGGAAAAGGATCCCGTTGAAATTATCACTGAAATACAAAAATCGGGTTTGCGGGGTCGGGGTGGTGCAGGGTTTCCCACCGGCCAAAAATGGGATTTTGCCAGGAATGCCGAAGTAAAGGAAAAAATAGTTATTTGCAATGCAGATGAGGGGGATCCGGGTGCCTACATGGACCGAACCATTTTAGAGAGCAATCCCCATCAAGTACTGGAAGGTATGGCTATCTGTGCATATGCCGTGGGAGCTGAAAAAGCTCTGGTCTATGTAAGGTCAGAGTATCCCCTGGCGGTAAAAATCATTACCCGGGCGATAAAGCAGGCGAAAGAGCTGGGGCTGCTTGGCAAAGGCATTTTAGGGACTTCATTTAATCTGGACATTGAAGTGTTCCAAGGGTCTGGAGCCTTTGTGTGTGGCGAGGAAACGGCTTTGATCCAATCCATTGAAGGGTACCGCGGTATGCCGCAACACCGTCCGCCTTATCCGGTGCATAAAGGATTATGGGGTAAGCCAACAGTTATCAATAATGTTAAAACCCTGGCATCCATTCCGCCAATTACAAAAAAAGGGGCCGCCTGGTATCGAAAAATTGGCACCGAAAAGAGCCCCGGAACCGCAATTTTTTCCATTGTGGGAAATGTGACTCATCCCGGCTTGGTTGAAATTCCCATGGGTGTATCGCTGAGAACGCTTATTTTTGATATTTGCGGCGGAATTCCAAATAAAAAGAATTTTAAAGCTGTTCAAATCGGAGGACCCTCCGGTGGATGTCTCTCAGATGATTTCCTAGATACCCCCATTGATTTTGACTCCCTTACAGAAGCCGGTGCAATGATGGGTTCGGGCGGCATGGTGGTAATGGATGAAGATAACTGTATGGTGGATGTTGCCAGATACTTTCTTGATTTTACCCAAAAAGAATCTTGCGGGAAATGCACTTTTTGCCGAATTGGGACCAAGCATTTGCTTAACATATTAGACCGAATTACCATCGGCGAAGGTCATCCGGATGATTTGGCTATACTGCAAAGCCTGAGTGAAGATATAAAAGCAGGCTCTCTGTGTGGATTGGGCAAAACAGCGCCAAATCCTGTACTGACATCCTTGAGATACTTTCTGGATGAATATGAAGCGCATGTAAACCAAAAACGTTGTCCGGGTATGACCTGCCGGAAACTCACCGCATATTATATTGACCTGGAAAAATGTGCCCGTGGTTGTGATGCATGTGTTGGATGTTGTCCGGTTGAAGCTGTATTTACCACCAGCAATAGAAAAAAAGGGATTGACCAGGTTTTATGCGTAAAATGTGGTGAGTGCATGGTGGCGTGTCCTCCGGAATATGATGCGGTGATGAAAGTTTCTCCTCCTGAGCTTGCACCTGTTATTGAAAGACCGAAAGAGTCTGCTGAAGAGGGCAAATGATAATATAAATGCTCATTTGGGCATGTTTTTTTTATAAGCCAAAGGATACATTAGTTTTAAGCTTTTAATCGTAACTACTTATCATAAAAATAAAGTTTAGAACCTAAGAGACAAAACCATGGTAAAGCTGCGGGTGGATGATAAAGAGATTGAAGCAAAGGAAGGGACAATTCTGCTTAAAGCCTGCTTGGATAACGACATTTTCATCCCCAACCTGTGTTATATGACGGATATGGACAACGGTGTTGCATCATGCCGGATGTGTTTTGTTGAAATCCAAGGCGAGCAAAAACCGGTGGCTTCATGTACGGTTAAGGTGGCCGATCACATGAGGGTCAGAACAGACACACCGGCTGTGCGCAGATTGCAACGATCCGCCTTTCGGCTTCTGCTGTCCACACACCATGTAGATTGTCGCAATTGTCCGGCGAATAAAAAATGCGGGTTGCAGCAAATCGCTAAATTTTTAAAGGTCGGCTTAAAACAGAAGACTTTAGAAAAGATCCTTGGCAGCACTGCTATCGACGAAGGCCATCCTTATCTTAATTTTTTTCCCAATAGATGTGTGTTATGCGGAAAGTGTATTTATGTCTGCCAAAAGCAGAATGAAAAAGCCTTCATCACTTTTGCTAAAAGAGGGTTTGATACCCGGGTCAGTTTTTATGCCCCGGGTGATTTATCAGAAATCCCCTGCGGCGCCTGTAATAGCTGTATAGGTATTTGTCCGGTGGGTGCCATTACGGCAAAAGGACACACGGTATAATATTTGCCAACTGGTGCCATGTTTTCGCCCCAAGGATCGTCACCAGGTGAATTAAGGCGCATTCCATCAGGTCTGGAGGCAAAGTACAAAATTGCTTGTACCGTCACATCAAATGGAATGCTCCTAAGCAGGTTTATTATGCCTCTTCGCGGATTGAAGCCTAACATAGCAATAAATATTGCGGTTATCTTATTGGTGGGGATGCTGCTGATCGAATTTGTAACGATAATAACCGCTCAAAGAGATATGATCCGCTTTGAAATCTCCCGGGGAAATCTTCTTATATCTTCATTCAAACAAAGCCTTGTCAATTTTTCAGCACAAAATAATCCGACCCATCATTTCAATTTAAAGAATCGTTTTGACCGCATGATGGATGAGGCCGGTTTTACCTGTGCTTTAATAATGGATGGTCATAAAAAGCAGGTCTATTTTGGCGTAAGCGGTTGCAACCTGAAAGATGAGCTCATTGAGCTTACCCATCAGGCGGTTGTCACCGGAGAGAAAACCACCCGTTTTTTTGGAACGGTGTGGGGAGTTTTCTGGATGCAAAACAAAGATGTGGTCCTTTCATCTCCTGTAAAGCATAACGGGCGCATCATCGGTGCCATAAGCATTGCTTTGCCCCTTGACAGGATTTATGAGACTTTAAGACGCAGTCAAAAAATATTGTTTATTTATATTTTCGTAAATACCGCTATACTGACATTTATCGGTCTTTACCGGCTGTCTAAGGTATATCTGGAACCCATGTACAGGCTGGTAAAGAGAGCTGATGAGTATAGAGAAGATGACGAGATATTTTTTGCCGTACGGAAAGAAGACAATGAGCTTAACCAACTGTCCAAAGCCTTGAACCGCATGTTGGAACGCATTTCAGCCGACAGGGAAAAATTGCGGGCAATGGTGATATCCCTGGAAAAGGCAAATTTTGATTTAAAGCAGGCCCAACAGAAAATAATACGAGCTGAAAAGCTGGCTTCGGTTGGGCGTTTATCTTCAGGAATTGCTCACGAAATAGGTAATCCCATCGGTATTATTATCGGTTACCTTGAACTGCTTAAACAAAAAGATATCACGGACAATGAACGGACCGAATATATTATCCGCACCGAAAATGAGGTAAACCGGATAAATACGATTATCCGTCAACTCCTTGATCTTTCAAGGCCCTCCGATGCAGGTTCAAAGGTGGTTTCGGTGCATGAGGTTATCAATGATATTTCAAACGTCATTGAACCCCAGCCCATGATGGCCAACATAAAGTTGGAGCTTGAACTTGAAGCGCAAATGGATACTGTTTTTGCCGATCCCAATCAACTGAGACAGGTTTTTTTGAATTTAATCCTGAATGCAGCAGATGCGATTTCTTTCAGTACCAAGAAGATAACCGGGAAGCTGGTGATCAAAAGCGCGGTTATCCCGGGGTCGGATTCGGATGGTAATCCTATGCTGCAACTAATATATATGGATAACGGTCCGGGGATTTCCCCAGAGAATCTGGAAAATATTTTTGACCCCTTTTATACCACCAAAGAACCGGGGAAGGGTACCGGTCTCGGTCTTTCCGTCAGTTTCATGATCATTGAAAATTTTGGTGGAAAAATTGAAGCAACAAGCATAGAAGGTGAAGGAACCACCATTACGGTATTGCTGCCGCTGCATGTGGAAAAATAATAGGAAATGTTCGCAGGCACTGTGTCTGCACGTGATCAGGGCAACCTGCATCACAGATTATAGCTGCTTACCCTGGTGGCGTACCTCTGCACCGGTTGTGGATGCATGCAGAACGCAGATTGTACTGTCTTTTAATTTGGTGGGAGAGAGTAGAAAAAATAGAAAAAGTTCCTTATCAATTTCATACAGGATTCAGGGCATACATACTCGGATAATAATATGAAAAATTTAATGTCAAAGGAAAGATCGTCTCAGCCAAAGCGCCTTTTGGTTATTGATGATGAAGAGAATATGCGACATATGTTGTCGGCGATGCTTAAAAGGTCCGGCTATATTGTGGATACGGCATCGGATGGGTCCAAAGGGATTAAAATGGTGGAGCAGACTCAATACGATTTTATTCTTTGCGATCTTAAGATGCCCAATATGGGAGGCATGGAATTTTTAGACTCCGCAAGAGAAAAAATCGAAGCCACTACTGTGATCATGATGTCGGCTTATGGTTCTATCGATACGGCGATTGAAGCGATGAAGCTCGGTGCATATGACTATATATCAAAACCATTTAAAAGTGATGAAGTCTATATGACGCTAAAAAAAGCCGAAGAAAGAGAAAGTTTAAAAAAAGAGAACCAGTGGCTGAAGGAGAGAATCCGTGAGATTGGCAATGAAAATACTTTCGGGAATATAATTGGTCACAGCAAGGCTATGCAGTCTGTTTTCCAACTGGCGGAAAAAGTGGCCCAATACAATACCACCGTGCTAATTTCCGGTGAAAGCGGTACGGGAAAAGAATTAATTGCCAAGGGTGTTCACTACAGCGGGGTCAGATCATCCATGCCTTTGGTTCCGGTGAACTGCGGTGGTATTCCTGAAAACTTACTGGAAAGCGAGCTGTTTGGATATCTAAAGGGAGCTTTTACCGGTGCGGACAGGGATAAGAAAGGGCTTTTTGTCGAGGCAGAGGGCGGAACCATTTTTCTGGATGAAATTGGGGAGTTACCGCTTTCTTTGCAGGTAAAACTTCTGCGAGTTTTACAGGAAAATGAAATAAGGCCGGTGGGCAGCTCCAAAACACAAAAAATTAACGTACGGGTGATTGCTGCCACCGCAAAAAACCTGGAAGATGAAACCAAAAAGGGAAAATTCCGTGAAGATTTGTTTTACCGGCTGAATGTGCTGCCGATAAAACTTCCTCCTCTCAAGGAAAGGGAAGGGGACGTGCCCCTTTTGTGTCAATTTTTTATTGATAAATTTAACAAAAGACTGGGCAAGGAGATAAAAAGCATCGCTCCTGCTGCCATGTCTCTTCTGGTCTCCCATTCCTGGCCGGGGAATGTACGGGAACTGGAAAACGTCATCGAGAGAGCAGTGGTACTTGCAGAGGATGATATTCTGCTGCCGGAAAATTTTCCGCCGGGAATCGGCATGGCCGCAGAAGCAGATGAGGCAAGCGGCATGTTTGAAGGGTTTTCCATAAAGGCAGCCCAAAAAATTTTAGAAAAAAAACTGATTATTAAAGCGCTGAAGGAGACCGGGAACAACCGCACCCGGGCCGCCCGCCTACTTGAAATCAGCCATCCATCTTTGCTCAGTAAGATTAAGTCTTATGATATTATGATGTAATTTTTCCTGTTCTGCTGGCCATTTCATTTTTCCATTTTCATAGAATATATTGAATCGTTGAGAATGGCTGATGAATGATTTTATATCTTGACAGGCCGTCTTTAAAGGTGATACTAAAAAAAATTTTAATTTCTATGCTACATTTTTATTTTTCCTTGCTTTGATTTATTTCGATCAGGGCTTTTATATCCAAAAGGAGGCTTTATGAGAAGATACGAAACCATCGCTATTATTGATCCCGATCTTTCTGATGAAGAACGGACGGGTGTTTTAAAAAGAACAACAGATCTTATCCCCAAAGAGGGCGGGTTTCTGGTAATGCTGGACGAATGGGGGAATAGGAGACTTGCCTATGAAATCAAGAAAAAGGCCCGAGGCTACTATGCCCGTATCGACTACTGCGGTATGGGATCCCTTGTAGACGAAATGGAAAGGCTTTTCCGGATTGATGATAAGGTTCTTAAATTTATGACGGTTCTGCTTGATAAAAATGCTGACGTTGAAAGTATCAAGGAAGAAATGGCCATAGCCAAATCTGAAGCTGAGGCTAAATCGAAGGCTGAGGCTAAATCGAAAGCTGAAGCTGATGAAGCAGCCAGGAAGAAAGCTGAGGAAGCCGAAAAAGAAGCAGAGGTTGCCGATGAGGTCGCTGGAGAAAACGATGAGTCTGATACCGACAATAGCAATTTGGACTCTGCTGGAACAGAAAAAGTAGAAGCTGAAGAGAGCAAAACCGAAACAACAGAAACCGAAATCAATAAAGAGGAGCAATAAAATGGCTGCAGCTTTCCATCCACGAAAACAAAATGATACCGGAAGAAAAAAACGAGTATTTCATCGTCGTAAAGTTTGTCGATTCTGTGCAGACAGCAGTCTGGTGATAGATTACAAGGATCCGAAATCACTTAAATATTTTATAACCGAACGTGGTAAGATCCTCCCGAGGCGGATTTCAGGAACCTGTGCCAAACACCAACGTGCCTTGACCCATATGATCAAGAGAGCTCGAACCATTGCACTGTTGCCATATGTGGGTACGATGGATAATAGGTGAAAATCTTCAAGGGAGAAAAGGGTGGTGTCTCAAGCCGTCCGGCAAGAAGTATTAAAGGACATTGCAATTGGTATTGCAATCACCAGTATTTTATTCGCAGTATCGATTAAATCGCCTGTTTTGGGTTTTTTTTGCACGTTCCTGGTTCCCTTGCCCACACTTTTCTATCGCTCAAAATTAGGAAGAAAAATCGGTTTAGTTGTCCCGTGTTTTACCATCATTGCCCTGATTATCATACTGGGAAGATTCTCTTTAGATGTATTCTTCTTTATGGAACTGCTGATCATTGGTTTTGTGTTAAGTGAGCTGATTGAGTTAAAACTTTCGATTGAAAAAACGTTTATTTATGTATGCATTGTGGTGCTTTCTTCCTCGGTATTGGTGGTTCTTTTTTATAGCAATATAACCGGCATACAGGTCGAATCTCTTGTATCTGCCTATATTGTGAAGAATCTGGAACTCACACTTGAGTTTTACCGCAGCATGGGTATGCCGGAAGAAAATATCCATCTGATTTCCAGCTCCATGGAAAGTTTTCAGTATGTTTTGATTCGCATTATCCCGGCTCTTGCAATCGCTTTAATTCTTTTTATTATCTGGACCAGTTTGATGATTGCAAAACCGATGTTTAAAACAAAAAATCTTTTTTATCCGGACTTTGGGCGGCTTAAATTGTGGAAAGCACCTGAATATCTTGTCTGGGTGGCTATCGCTTGCGGTATTGTGATCCTGATACCGGATCAAGGCATCAGGCTGATGGGAATAAATGGAATTTTAATCCTGATGGCAATTTACTTTTTTCAAGGTATGGCAATTGTATCCTTTTATTTTGAAAAAAGACAGTTTCCACGGCTGATAAAGTTTTTTCTTTACAGCCTGATTGCCATACAGCAAATAATCCTTCTTATTGTGGTGATGCTTGGTTTTTTTGATATATGGTTTAATTTCAGAAAAGTGGAAAAAAAAAGTTAATCGTATAAAAATTCGCGGAGGTTATAATGAAAATAATCTTGAAAGAAACAATCAACTCCCTCGGTGTTATCGGCAGTGAGGCCACAGTGGCCAAAGGGTATGCACGTAACTATCTCTTCCCGCAAAACAAAGCAGTGCCGGCCACACCCCAGAACCGAAAAAAGCTTGAGCAGGATAAGGTCAAATTCGACCTGCAAATTGCCAAAGAGCGCAAAATTGCTGAAGAGATGGCTGAAAAGCTCGAAGGCGTAACCTGCACCATAACGGCAAAGGTCAGTGAAGAGGAACGTCTTTACGGCTCTGTAACCGTACGTAACATTATAGATGTCCTTCAGAAACAGGATATTTCCATTGAAAAAAGAATGGTGTTACTTAAAGAACCCATTAAAACGATCGGTACATTTAAAGTTCCTATCCGTGTTTACAAGGAAGTTGAACCGGAAATTACCGTTGAAATCGTACCCGAATAAAATCCAAGATCTCTGATCCGGTCCGGAGGACGTGGTTCGGTGAATTGGATAAAACTATTTCGCAGCTGTTTGCTGTTTGAAACTTTTAATTAACCAGAATGACCACTCAGATTCGTGGAGAGACACTGAATTTGTATTTTAATATCGGAGAAATTTCCGGGTAGATCCGTGGTAAAAATATGAAGGCCAAATGTTCGATTTTTATTTTCTAATTTCAGCGTTCGGTGAACGCTTAGCCTAGTTAAATACTCAAAGCCCATCTTATGCCCCAAAGACAGCCTCAAAATCAAAAAGATCCTTCTCTTTATAACCTTCCGCCCCATAGTATTGAGGCGGAAGAATCAATTTTAAGCGCAATGCTTCTTGATAACAACACGTTGCTTGATGTTTTTGATATTCTTACATCCGAGGATTTTTACAAGACCGCCCATAAAATAATCTTTTCAGCCATAACTGATCTGTTTGCAAGAAATGAACCCGTTGATCTTGTAACCCTTTCCAACATACTCAAGGAGCAAGGTCGGCTTGAAAAGGTCGGAGGAGCCACGTACCTGGCACGTCTTGTTGATGTGGTCCCCCTTGCCGTAAATGCACAACACTATGCAAGGATTGTTCATGACAAAGCATCTTTAAGACGTCTTATCGAAAAAGCGAATATCATTTCCAGTCGATGTTTTGAAGACCGGGGAAACGTTGATGAAGTGATTGATTTTGCCGAAAGCTCAATTTTTGAGATTTCACAAAACAAAACCTATCAGTCCTTTTATTCCATTAACAAATTAATTGAAGTCAATATTGATACACTTGAAGAACGGCAGGGCAATAAAGCACTGGTAACCGGTGTTCCTACAGATTTTGTCCTCCTTGACCAAATGACATCCGGGCTCCAGAAATCTGATCTCATTATCTTAGCCGCTCGCCCGAGCATGGGAAAAACAGCCCTGGCGCTTAATATAGCAAGAAATGTGGCAATTAATGAGAACATTCCGGTAGCGCTGTTTTCTCTGGAAATGTCAAAAGAACAGTTGTCTATGCGAATGCTGAGCAGCGAGGCAAGGCTCAATTCCTCCCGCTTGAGAAGCGGTTTCATCAGCCAGGATGACTGGAATAAGATTACTGAAGCTGCGGGAAACCTATCCACTGCCCCTATTTATATTGATGATTCACCTGATATTTCTGCCATGGAAATAAGAGCCAAAGCTCGCAGGTTAAAAATGGATAAGAAAATAGGACTGGTTATTATCGACTATCTCCAGCTAATGAGAACCAGAAGTACAGCGGAACGCAGAGATCTCGAAATTTCAGATATATCACGATCTCTAAAAGCCCTTGCCAAAGAACTCGATCTGCCGGTGGTCGCTCTCTCTCAGCTAAACAGGATGCTGGAACAAAGAAGTGATAAACGGCCTCAGCTTTCGGACCTTAGGGAATCTGGCGCCCTTGAGCAGGATGCGGATGTGGTTGCTTTTATTTACAGGGATGAAGTCTATAATAAAGATGAAAATAATCCTAACAAGGGAAAAGCGGAGTTAATCATTGCTAAGCAGAGAAATGGACCTGTGGGAACGGTGCCTTTGATATTTCTGGATACATATACCCGCTTTGAAAATCCGGCAAAAAAAAATATAAATGGAAACAGTGAATTCTGATGGACGTCTAAAAAGTTCATTCTCTTCTACCATACTGTTTTTCATAAATTTTCCTGCCCGGCTGGGGACAACGAAGCATAAAACCAAAGGTTTACACGGAGAATCGCCTGTTTGCCCGGTATCAGACGTTACCATCTTATCTGGAAATGAACGTACGGCAGCGATCTCGAGGAGATTAGATTTGAACCAGCCCCAAGGGGCAGAATTCAACGGCGGCGTTGATCGTCTTTGCCCGTATGGGTGTAACTGAGAAGATAGGGGACGTGTAAGATATTATATAGTTTCTCAAAAATATATTCCGTTTTAAACGATAAAAAAGTGGGTATACCTGTCCGCAACTATCAGCGGGAAAACAAGTCCTTCAAATTTAGTCATCATATGAAATGCGCAACATACGTTGAATGCTTGCGAAATATGGCACCACCTCCCGTTTTGATGCGGGAGGTTTTTTGTTAGACCGTCAATTCAATACCGGATGAAAAAAATTTATGGAAACACAAACGGGTTAAAGACAAACCAGATCCGCAGGCTAGAAAAATTTTACCGTCGACGTATCCCGCCTGAATTTATTATCACCTTTGAACTCGCGCGTGATATCAGCAGACTTTCCCATGAAATACGTCGTCAGATCGGTCTTCTTATCAATCGCAGGGGAAAAATTGCCTGTGTCATTGTCGGTGATTATAAAGGAATTGTTATTCCTCAAATCACTCAATATCGCGCCGCACCCGGTCGTCTTAACGGGCTTCGCTGTATACATACCCATCTTGGCAATGAAGTCCTGACAAGGGATGACCTTACCGACCTTGTCCTTTTAAGACTTGATATCATGGGGGCAATTAGCGTTGGAGAAGAGGGCAACCCCCAACTGGTGCATATCAGTCATATCATGCCGAATTCTACATCCGATATGCCTTTTCAGATACTGGATGCTTTAAATCCCGGTCAGCTTGACATCGGGTGCCTGGATTTAATCAAGGCACTTGAAGCCGAACTATCTCATGTCATTTCCCTACATAAATCAGACACGGGAAAGGAAAGGGCCCTTCTGGTCAGCGTAACAACTCAATCTCCGGCATCAGCGAGAGATTCTATGGCTGAGCTTACCGAGCTTGCTGTATCATGCGGTATTGACGTGACGGAAACCATCCTGCAGCAACGAAAAAAAGTTAATTCTAAATTCCTTATGGGCACAGGAAAACTGGAAGAACTCACACTGCTTGCCCTTACAAAGGGGGCCACTCTTATTATTTTCGACCAGGAATTAAACCCTTCTCAAATACGTTCCATTACAGACCGGACAGATTTAAAGGTGATTGACCGAACCCAGTTGATTCTCGATATTTTTGCCCAGCGCGCCCAAACAAGAGAAGGTAAACTTCAGGTTGAGTTGGCCCAATTGAAATATCTACTTCCCCGTTTGATTGCAAAAAATACGGCCATGTCGAGATTAACCGGTGGCATCGGAGGGCGTGGGCCAGGAGAAACCAAGCTCGAAATAAACCGTCGCCTTGTTCGCAACAGAATTGCACGACTTGAAAAAGCGCTATCTCTGGTAATAAAACAGCGGAAACAGCAAAAAGCAAAGAGAAAGAAAAAAGAACTTCCCGTTATTTCAATCATCGGTTATACAAATGCAGGAAAATCTACGCTTTTGAACACCCTTACCCAAAGCAGTGTGTTGGCCGAAAAACGATTGTTTGCCACACTCGATCCATCAAGCAAACGCCTCAGATTTCCCCAAGATATTGAAGTCATTATCACCGATACGGTCGGTTTTATAAAAGACCTCCCCGAAGACCTTAAAGTTGCCTTTCGTGCAACTTTAGAAGAACTCGAAGGTGCTGATCTTTTGCTTCATATCATTGATATCAGCAATCCCAGATTTAAGGAGCAGATCGAATCTGTAGAGAAAATCCTAGGTGATTTAAATCTAAACCACATACCTTCTATTCGTGTGCTTAACAAGAAGGATCTGGTTGACAAAGAAACCGTTCACCACTTGATAAAAATAATTGGAGGAACAGCTATTTCAGCCAAATCCAAAAAAACACTCATGCCTTTGATTGAAAAAATGGAAAAAAAGATAGAGCAAATAAATAGGTTGACATCCTTTTGAAAATATATATAAAAAGCTCATCCTTATGAACTTTGAAACAGTAAAAAGAGTGGCCGTTGCCGCTGCATATAAAGGTGCCCGGGCAATCATGCCCTTTTATGGCCGGCTGTTAAAGATTAATAAAAAAGGCGCCATTGACCTGGTCACTGAAGCCGACACCGGTTCAGAAAAAGCAATCATCAAGACAATCCGAACCAAATTTCCCGGACATTCCATACTGGCGGAAGAGAGCGGTCTTAATAAGGGAAATTCTGAAAACCAATGGATCATTGATCCTCTTGACGGAACAACAAATTTTACCCATAAGCTGGATCTTTTTTCAATTTCAATCGCTTTTGCTTTAAAAGGTAAAATCGTTGTCGGTGTGGTTTTAAATCCTGTGTCGGGAGAGCTTTATACCGCCATAAAGGATAACGGTGCGACATTGAACGGTAGGCCCGTAAAAGTTTCGGCTGTTGATCAGATCTCTGAAAGTTTGCTGGTCACCGGTTTTCCTTATAATCACCAGAAAATTCTCAAAGCCCTTATGACCCGCTTTACCGTTTGCCTAAAAGCATCACAGGGGGTCAGACGCCTTGGTTCTGCAGCTCTGGACCTTTGTTTTGTTGCTTGTGGAAGGTTTGAAGGATTTTGGGAGCAGAATTTAAATCCATGGGATACTGCAGCAGGCACATTAATTGCCCAGGAAGCCGGAGCGGTTGTCACCGATTTTTCAAACAGGCCCTTTGATATCTACCAAAAGGAAATTCTTGCCACCAACGGCCGCATACATAATGCCATGCTTTCATTACTGGAGTTGAAAGATAAAATATGAAAAACAAGTCAAAAGGCAGAAATTTACTTGATGAGCATCTGGGATGTTATGGCGAATTCAACAGCAACGACCCAATCTGCAAGAAGTTTTGTGCTTTGAATATAAAGTGCGCCATAGATAGCAATCAAAATAACCTCATGGAGTTTCTTGAAGACCTGGTATCATCCGATGAAATTTTTCTGAAAATTCAGTGAAATGTCTCATATAACTCCTTTTACCGCAATGATATAAAACAATCACTTATACTGTTTGCCATTAATATATTCCGTTTTAAACGATGAAAAACTCGTATATAAGAGATCGTAAAGAAAGAACAGACTAGCTATATTATAATTTGTTTTGTTATCAGAACGATTGCCATAAAATGAGCTTATTCTATTTTAGCTCTTTCTTAACGATCTCTAATACACTCAGACAGTTTCCTCATTTAAAACGGAACATATTTATGGCAATTACTATAAGGAGCAGAAAGGGGGGTAAAATATAGAACAGTGAGGTGGGATCAGCCTTGAAAAATCTTACCCGGATTTAATATTCCTTTTGGGTCAAAAACCTGTTTGATTCTTTTCATGAGGGCAAGCTCTACGGAACCGATTTCTTTTTCCAAATAGGGCGCCTTGGTAATCCCTATACCATGTTCACCGGAAATGGTTCCACCCAGTTTAAGGGTGTAGTCGAACAGCTCATCAACAGCATCTTCAGCCTTTTTAAGCTGGTCTTTATCTTTTTTATCAAGCATAATATTAAAATGGATATTTCCGTCACCTGCATGACCGAAACTTGCCATTATAAGCCCGGTTTTTGTCCGTAATGCGTCTATCTTTTTGACCATTTGAGGGATTTTGCTTCGTGGAACAACAATGTCTTCATTGATTTTATCAGGGGCATACTTGAACAGCGCAGGTGAGATCGCTTTACGTGCTTTCCATAGATTTGCAGCCTCTTCTTTGTTTTCTGCCACTTTAACCCTTGTTGCCCCCTGGGAGATACACAACTTTTTTAAATCGGTAACTGCTCTGTCCGCCTCTTCTGCAGTACCATCCACATCAATCAGCAGCATTGCCTGGGCCTCAACCGGTAAACCTATGTTAAGATGGTCCTCAGCGCATTGTATCGATGCATTGTCTATAAACTCAATGGTTCGCGGTATGATTGAGCGTCTTATTATTTCTGAAACCGTTTCCGCCGCTTGATCGATTACCTCAAAAACAGCGGTCATGGTTCTTATTTCCTTTGGCAGGGGCAAAAGCTTTAGTGTCATGCGGGTAATGATTCCAAGGGTGCCTTCGGAACCGATGAAAAGTCTTGTTAAATCATACCCCACCACCCCCTTGGCGGTTTTGACTCCGGTTTTTATTATTTCTCCTGTTGGAAGCACCACTTCAAGTCCTAGCACATAATCCCGTGTGACCCCGTATTTTACAGCGCGGGGTCCCCCGGCGCACTCAGCCATGTTTCCACCCAGGGTACAAAATGCAGAACTTGCAGGATCGGGAGGATAAAACAAACCCTCTTTTTCAACCACCCGATGGAAATGACCGGTTATCACTCCCGGTTCGACGTGGGCAACAAGATTATCGGTATCTATTTTATGGATACGGTTAAAACGGGTCATGATAATGACAACTCCGCCGTTGATGGGAAGGGATCCTCCGCTCATTCCAGATCCGGATCCACGGGGAATGACATTAAAATGATTTCTATTGGCCAGGCGCAATATGGATGCCACTTGACTTGCTTTTTGGGGGAAAACAATTGCGTCCGGCAGGAAGTTTATGGCGGTGGCATCATAGCCATAGCAGACAAGATCTTCTTTGGCATTGCTGCAATATGCCTTGCCAACTATATCTCTCAAATCTTTAAAGGTATGAATGGATATTGTCATTTATGGCTTTAACCTGGAAAGGGGGAGTGGAGTTTTCTACGATGTCATCAAAATTTACCGGATTCAAGTTTCTTACAAAAGAAATCAACCTTTTTTTGAATGGTAGCATCTTCTCTTAAGCCCCTTTCAACTGCGCCGATTGAATGAAGGGCAGTGGCATGGTACCGGTTGAAACTTTTCCCTATAGTTTGGAGGGATAAATCTGTGTACCTTCGTGACAGATAGATAGCGATCTGCCTGGGCTGAACTATGGTTTGTTTGCGTGAACGTGATTCAATATCGCTGACTGAAATCCGATAATTCTTGCATACGAGTTTTTTAATACCACTTAAGGTAATCGTTTTGCGATTGCGAACGATGTTTTTAACCACACTTGCGGCAAGGCTTAAGTCAAGAGGCACACTCAACAGGGAAGATTTGGCGGCAACGCCAAACAGCCCGCTTTCAAGTTGTCTAACGTCATCGGTAAGTTCCGAAGCCAAATAACCGGTGACGTCTTCGGGTATATGATACCCTTTTGCCTTTGATTTTTTCTTTATAATCCTTACCCTTGTTTTAAAATCCGGAGGGTCAATGGTTGAAATAAGACCGCTTGACAGACGTGATCGTAATTTATCATTTAATTTGGGGATATCGGCCGGCAGATAACAACTGGAAAAAATAACTTTCTTATTTGATTCAAACAGACTGTCCAGCGTTAATGCAAGCTCTATCTGGGTGCGTTCTTTTCCGGTCAGATAATGTACATCTTCTAAAAGCAATACGTCACAATTGTTTCGGTACTTGCTTTTGAATTTTTCAATACAATTATTTCTAAAAGCTTGAATCATCTCGTTACTGAAGTCTTCTGCAGTCACATAATAGACACGATCTTTCGGGTATTTGGCCAAAATTTGATGCCCGATGGCTTGGGACAGATGGCTTTTGCCCATTCCAGTATGCGACAATAAAAACAGGGAATTCTGGTAGGTATCTTTTTTTGAAGCCAGTGACAATGACGCTGAATAAGCAAAATCGTTATTATTTCCAACGACAAACTGGTCAAAGGTAAATTCCTTTCGTAAAAAGCACCCCTTGCTCTGGCAAACATTCATATTGGGAAGGGATAGTTGAAGTTTTTTATTTGCTTTTTGGCGGTGATTGCCTTTCCCGTTTCCATTGAGAACAGTAATTGAAAACCGGCAGTCTTTGCCAAAAACCTTTTTTACCTCTGAATCAATAATAGAGCTATAGTGGTCCTGTACCCGTTTCCGGGAGAAAGGATTGGGAGATGATACCACCAGACAATCTTTGTCATTTTTAATATATTTTAAAGGTTCAATCCACATTCTAAAACTATGGCCGGGAATATTCTCTTTTACCACAGCTTTTATTTCATTCCATGCAGCTTCCATAGTATTTTTTGCTTTGATTTTGCTTAAGAAAGAAATTAACGCGTTGTTTTTAAATGAAAAATATGTAAATAATAACGAAGTCAAACGGTTTGGCAGGTTTTTTTCCAGATTTCTTAAAAGCCGCTCAAATTGTGCTTGAATGTTTAAGACATCTTAGAAGGCATGTCAAACCCGGTAAACAGGGTTTATTCTCTCATTGAAACCAAGTTATGAACATTTTTTAACATTCTGTTATTATTATTATTATCCAATATAAAACAGACAAGGTCTCTTAAATCCAACCTTTTAATTATTGGTATTTTTTTTAAGCATTTTAGACATATCCATCAGTGTTAACAAAATGATACAAAAAGATAAACCTTCTAAAATCTAACAATAGCTTTTATTTTCTTCCATTTATGAATAATTTATCGCCAGAAAAATTTATTTTTTTATAGCAAACTATCGGTCGGAATTTGTTGATAAAAATTTATTTGCTCTGTAAAATAAATCGAGTGATCTGGAAAAAAAGTCTGGGGTTTAATATTTTTCATCATCTTAGATGTCCAAGTGGATCGACTAAAGACCGGTAGAAAAAGGATTTTAATATGAAAAAATATCGTCCACTAGTGGGGATCACCATGGGCGATCCCGTCGGCATAGGCCCTGAGATCATACTTTTAGCTCTGGCCGATCCTTTGATTTATAAGTTGTGCAGGCCGCTTGTGATCGGGGATATGGAAAGGTTAAAGGTATTAAAAAGCAAGCTTGGTTTTAATGCGGTAGAAGAGCCAAGGAGCGGGGTATATCAATGTGGTTGGGTGGATGTTGTCAGCACCTTTAAACTCGACACGGATCAAATATTTTGGGCCCAGCCCACGGCATTAACAGGAAAGGCGATGATAAACTATGTGACCTCGGCCATAGACATAGCGTTACAGGGAAGAATTGATGCAATGGTTACATGCCCCATAAACAAGCAGGCCATGCATATGGCAGGTTTCTTTTATAACGGACACACCGAAATTCTGGCGGAAAAGACAAAAAGCGCCGGTTTTGCCATGATGCTTGCAGGAGAGAAACTCCGGGTGGTTCTGGTCACCATACATATTCCTTTAAAAGATGTCCCCCACGCGCTTTCCCAAGAAAAGATACTGCAAACCATCACCCTGACAGACTCTTTTCTGCGTACACGCATGGGAGTGGAAAATCCGAAAATCGCTGTTGCCGGACTTAATCCCCATGCAGGCGAAGGAGGTATGTTTGGAGATGAAGAGCAGCGCTTCATACTTCCGGCGGTTAACCTTGCAAAAGGTCAGGCGCTTGATGTCCACGGACCTTATCCACCGGACACAATATTTTATCATGCGCAAAAAGGTCTTTATGATGCGGTGATTTGCATGTATCATGATCAGGGACTTATTCCTTTTAAAATAATTCATTTCACCGATGGCGTAAATACAACCCTTGGTCTTCCCATAATCAGAACTTCTGTTGATCATGGGACAGCCTATGATATTGCAGGCAAAGGTAAAGCCGATCCGGGCAGTTTGACCGCCGCGATAAAAATGGCAGCTGCCCAGGCGGCATTCGCAGGTAAAAAATTTTAACTTTGCTCCAATTTACTCGAGGGATCGGGAAGTTTCTTATCAATGGCCTTTTTTGTAAACCGTTTGAGCTTTAATGATTGTTAGTTTTTCGTCCGGAGAAGCGCCCATTTGCCCGTATCAGCCTTAACAATCATTTCGAGAAACTGGCGTACGGTCCGCCTGAGGTGGACTGAGATTCGATTTGTACCAGCCCCAAGGGACAGAACCCCACGGCAGCATTGATCGTTTCTGTCTGTATGGATTTAACTGAGAAGATAGGGGGCGTGTACAGAGTGCTGGACTTAATTGTTAAGGCTGATACGGGCAAATGGGCGCTTCTCCGGACGAACTGAGTAGAGATTGAAAAACTCCCCGACCCCTTTAATTGGAGAATTGGCGATGTTGAATAATATAAAAACGATGCAATCCAATAAAATCATTATACGGGGTGCCAGACAGCACAATTTGAAGAATATCAACGTTGAGCTGCCGCGAAATAAGCTGATTGTGATTACCGGCCTTTCCGGATCCGGGAAATCGACATTGGCTTTTGATACGCTTTATGCCGAAGGACAACGAAGGTATGTCGAGTCTCTTTCCACCTATGCCCGCCAGTTTTTAGAGCGGATGGAAAAGCCGGATGTTGATATGATTGAAGGCCTTTCCCCGGCCATTGCAATTGAACAAAAAACAGCCAGTCACAACCCACGATCAACCGTAGGAACCGTTACGGAAATATATGATTATCTCAGACTTCTGTTTGCCAGGGTTGGAACACCCCACTGCCATAAATGCGGGAAACCGATTACCTCGCAAACCATCGATCAGATTGTCAGCCAGGTTTTGTCTCTTCCTGAAGGAAGTAGAATTATCATCCTGTCCCCAGTGGTTTCAAATCAGAAAGGCACCCATGAAAAACTATTTAAATGGCTGAAAAAGGAAGGCTTTGCCCGTGTCCGTGTAGATGGAAACACCTTTGATATAGAGGAAGTTTCTGTGCTGAAAAAAAATATCAAGCATACCATCGATGTCATTGTGGACAGGCTGGTGGTAAAACAAAAGATTAAAAATCGACTGGCCGATTCCCTGGAACTGGCCCTGGCACAGTCAGGCGGACTTGTTGAAGTGGATGTTCTTGACAAAGAGCCGATTTTATTCAGCGAAAAGGCAGCATGTATCCATTGTGGCATCAGTTACCCTCAATTTACCCCTGCCAGTTTTTCTTTTAATTCACCCCAGGGCGCATGTCCAAAATGTGACGGACTTGGCTCAACAACGGAATTCGATCCTAACCTTATCATCCCCAATCATGAACTTTCATTAAGGGAAGGGGCGGTGGCCATGTGGGCCAACAGAAATTCGGTGCACTTCACCGACTTTCTGGATGCACTTACCGCGCATTACGGCGTAGATATCTACACACCATATAGAGAGCTTCCGGATCATTTTAAAAATGCCCTTTTATACGGTTCCGGAAAAGAAGAAATCACCTTTTATTTTGAACAGAATGGTCGTCGTTTTAAGTATAAAAAAACCTTTGAAGGCGTTATTAATAAACTTAAGCGGCGTTATATGGAGACTGATTCGTCCTGGGCCAGAGATGAAATAAGGCGCTATATGAATTTTAAGCCATGCCCTGAGTGTAAAGGTGAAAAATTAAATCAAGCAAGCAGATCTGTAAAGGTGGGAAACTTTACCATATCTGATATAACCGCACTTTCAGTTGCCAAAGCGCACTTATTCTTCAGGCAGCTCAAACTGACGGGAAAAAAGGGAATAATAGCCGAAAGAATTCTTAAAGAAATCATCGAAAGGCTTGGCTTTCTTGAGAACGTAGGATTGTCCTATCTTACTCTTGACCGGTCGGCTTACACGCTGTCCGGCGGTGAAAGTCAGAGAATCCGTCTGGCAACACAGATCGGATCGAAACTAACCGGTGTTCTCTATGTTCTTGATGAGCCCAGCATCGGACTTCACCACCGGGATAATCAGCGGCTTCTTGGGACCCTTTTAAAAATGCGTGACCTTGGCAACACCGTGCTGGTTGTAGAACATGATGAAGAGACAATCCTTGCTTCGGATTATGTAGTAGACATGGGCCCCATGGCCGGAATGAACGGCGGTCAGGTGGTATTCGCCGGCACGCCCCAAGCGCTTGTTAAAGATAAAAATTCACTCACCGGACAGTATATTTCAGGTAGAAAACGCATTGTAGTTCCCTCCAAACGTCGCTCAGGAAATGGAAAAAACCTCATCATAAAGGGAGCTTCAAAAAATAATCTTAAAAATATAGATGTCGGCTTCCCTCTTGGCCGTTTGATATGTGTGACAGGGGTGTCAGGTTCGGGAAAATCAACCCTTGTTCTGGAAACACTGTACCGTCTTCTGGCACAAAAGCTTTACCATGCCAGGATACCTGCCGGTGACCATGGGGACTTTCTCGGACTTGAGTATATTGATAAGGTGGTGAATATCGATCAATCTCCCATCGGGAGAACCCCTCGCTCAAATCCGGGCACCTATACCGGCGTTTTTACATTTATCAGAGAACTTTTTTCCAGAACCCCTGAAGCCCGCATCCGTGGATATAAACCCGGACGGTTCAGTTTCAATGTAAAAGGGGGAAGATGTGAGGCCTGCAGGGGTGACGGAATTATTAAAATTGAAATGCATTTTCTGCCGGACGTGTTTGTTTCGTGTGATGTGTGCCACGGAAAAAGATATAACCGCGAAACCCTTGAAATCAAATACAAGGGAAAAAATATTGCGGACATTCTTGATATGACGGTCAATCAGGCCTATGCTTTTTTTGAAAAAATTGGAAATATCAGGGCAAAGCTCCAGACTCTGGTTGATGTTGGTTTGGGCTACATCCATATTGGTCAACAGGCGACTACTCTGTCAGGAGGAGAAGCCCAGCGGGTAAAGCTTTCCAGGGAGCTTAGCAAACGGGGGACAGGTCAAACGGTGTATATCCTTGACGAACCGACCACCGGGCTGCACACGGATGACATAAAAAAACTTCTTAATGTATTAAACACCCTGGTGGAAAAAGGAAATACGGTCATTGTCATAGAACATAATCTTGATGTTATAAAGACAGCCGATTATATTATCGATCTTGGCCCCGAAGGGGGGGATGAGGGGGGATATATAGTCGGATGCGGCACTCCGGAGGAAATAACTAAAGTTAAAACATCTTATACCGGACATTTTTTGCAAAAGGTTTTATAAATAATAGCCGTTCAAGAGTTGAGACTTGAAATTAGAAAGCAGATATTGGAATGAAAAAAAACGAGTTTACGAGCTGGAACCATACAAACTGGCAGATGCCTTATTAGATATGGTCTGGTATGATACTGACAAAAGGAACCTAAAGGTTCAGGAAACCATTGTCTATCAGAAGTACAACATAAGGAAAACCAAATTACCAATTTCTATTTTCAGATTTCGGTGTTCCGTGGACGCTCACTGTAAATAAAACAGGGCTTTGTTTAACAAACAAAGCCCTGTTTTGTTTTAAATAGAAAAATCTTTTTTAGCGAGCAAACAGCCCTGCAATCGAAGCTGCCTGCGGATGCGCGTATATAAGGATCAGTGAAACAACCAGTGCATAAATACAAAGTGATTCGATCATGGCAAGACCGATCAGCATGGTCACCGTCACCTTACCTGACGACTCGGGGTTTCTGGCAATACCCTCAACGGCGGATTTAAGACCAATACCCTGGCCAATACCACAACCAAAGGCTGCAATTGCAATGCCAAAACCAGCCGCAGTCACACATGCAATAAAAAACTCCAAAGCTTTTAATTCCATAACTCTATCCTACCTCCTTTGTTAGATTTGTTGGGCTTCTTCCATTAACCCATTAACAAATTGATTTAAACACCAATGATCAATATTATTCAGTCGTTTAAGCATACACAGAACTAGTGTGCATGTTCCATGGCGCCTGAAAAATAAATGATCGAAAGTAAAAAGAATACAAATGCCTGAACAAGGGCCACAAAGATGCCGAGCGCCATAATCGGAAGTGGGGCAAAAAATACGCCTGCCAAACCGAAAAGAATGCTTAAAACAATTTCATGCCCCATCATATTGCCGAAAAGACGAAAGGTCAAAGAGAGTATTCGGGCAAGGTGGCCAATGACTTCAATGATAAATATTAATGGACTCATCCACCATACGGGTCCCAGAAAATGCTTAATATATTTTACCCCATGGTATTTAATACCGATAATGTGGGTGAAGATAACAACTGTTAAAGCACATGAAAGGGTGGTGTTTATGCTAGCGGTCGGAGGAAAGAATCCGGGAATAAGGCCAAGCAGATTGCAGGTTAAAATATAGATAAATACAGTCGCAACAATGGGAAACAGCCACCTGCTTTCCTCTCCGGCAGTATCCACCATAAACTCTTCGATACCTGAAACAACGACTTCAAAAAAATTCTGTCCCTTTCCTGGAATCATGCTTATACCTTTGACCGCAATGGCACCAAGAACGATAAGAATAATTATCACCACCCAGGAATAAATCACATGGGGATACGCATGGGCAAAGTGACTCAGACCGATCCACTCAAACAGCTTGACAAAAAAGAGATATGGATGTTCCATCCTTAAACCGCCTCCTTGAATATTAGTTTTGTTAGTTCATACATGGTGGCTAGGGTAATGCTGGCCACCACCACTGAAAGGCCCACAATAAGCCCCAGTGGATGAACGAGTTTTTTTGATATAAGCACAAAAATAATAAATCCGCTGGCTATAAAACGAATATAGTATTTGGCTAAAATTACATTGTGAGACGAAAGTTTCGGGGGGGTTAAAGCATTTTTCAATGTCCTCGACAGCAGGTGGAAATTCACCGTAACGATCAGGCCTCCGAAGATTATCCCTCTGGCAAAATCAGCAGGTGTCGTTATTACGCCTAAAATGGCTGCAATAAAAAACAAAATCCAGTTGGTGCATGTGACGAATTTAACCAGTCGCTGCTGTATTTGCATGGGTTATAATTTTCTGCTTTTTTTTATGGCGAGCCCTATATTTCTGTATCCTGCCGCAATTCCAAGCCCAAGTCCGATGAGCGTCAACCATGGAGTTGTATGAAAAACGTATCTGTCAAGATATACTCCAACGGCAAGGCCAATCACTATGGAAAGGGATATGGAAAAACCCAGACTGCTATAATAAGCAAGTTCCCGTATATAACGTCTGGTTTCTCTTTTCATGTAAAAAAGGATACCTTTTTGGGTAAAAAAGCCCAAACCGTACTTTTTTGACGGGAGACCAAGTAACATATGTTCATTGGCAAGTCAATGCTAAATTGACAATTTTCTCTATTACAATTTAATGTCACTTGCATTAAAAACCGGTCCGTCAACACACGCATGCAGATACTTTTTTGAGGTTCCTACCGACTCAACCGCACATCCAAGACATGCTCCCATACCGCAAGCCATCACGGTTTCCACCGAAACTTCGCACTTAACGGCAAACTTTCGTGCAAGAGCGATTACAGCTTTTAGCATTTCAGGCGGTCCGCATGCATAAAGAATATCCGGCGGTTTTTCAGCCAGCGCCATTTCCAGAACATGGGTGACCATACATTTGCTTCCAGCACTGCCATCATCTGTGGTCGGTTGAACACCCATTTTAAGCTGAGCAAAATCATCCACACACAAAATATCATTTTTTGATCTTCCGCCTAAAAACATTCGACATAATGAAATATCCAGCTCATTATTTTTTAATTGGGAGGCCAGAAAAACCATGGGGGCCACCCCTATTCCACCCGCCACCATAAAAATGCGTGTCATAGTCTTCGGAATACTGAATCCGTTGCCCAGGGGACCGAGAATGTCTATCCAATCATTTTTATGCAGCATCGATAATTTTTTGGTAAACTTTCCAACCACTTTGTAAAGAATTTCAATACCCATGAATGATTCACTCCCGACAATAAGCCTGTGTATTGAAAAAGGTCTGCGAAGCAGAGGCTCAGTACCACCGCAAAGACGCAACATGACAAATTGACCTGGTTTTGCCTCGGAATATTCTCCAAGACAACTCAAGCCGATTTTGAAATATCCCGGCCCGATTTTCTTATTCCACAAAACCTGAATTTTTTGCTGAATCAATGGCAACCTCTTGATTTAAATTATTTTTCTTCGGAATAAATCCATTTTCTGATTTCCGGCACCACGCTCTCACCCCACTTGGGTGAAACTCTCAATTTTATGAATTCATTAAAAAGCTTATCAATCAGCCGGGTTACTTTTTCGTAAAGATAAGTCTTTTCCAGCACCCTGCCTTCAATATCTTCACCTGATTCCACCATGGCTGTTTCCGGGAGTTTCAAATTGCTGATATTCATACTTTCGCCTTTTATGGTAAAACGCCACTGATGGTCACCGGATTTAAATAAGAGATTCATCTCGGTGACCACTGCACCTTTGCCCAGTGACAGGATACCTTCTTCAAGACCGGCGTCATCCCCCAGTATGGTAATTGTTTCAACGGCATCATTGATTTTATTTTCCAGTACAATACGGTTGCCGATATTTAAAAATACAAGATCCTTTTCAATTTTTTTCAGTTTTTGCGGATCATTTTCTACTATGAACCACAACCAGGTTAAGAACTCGTTACCTAAAAACTTGTAGCGACTATAAGCAAAAGCAATATCAAGCATTTTCAAAGGCCTCACTTGGTGAATTTTGTGGTAGCAATATTTGACAGGATATCCCTCTCCCCATGATTAAGATTTGCCGTCGAATCAGCCATGGTGTATGGAAAAAGCCGGATTGGCGTCATATTGAAAGATTTGGCAAAAAGAGTTTCAAATTCCTCATTGGCGGATTTCAGGCTGGAAAAAAACCATATGTGGGCATCTTCATAGTTCCACAGGATGTCATACACATTCGGTGTTGCAGGGATGCGGAGAACAAGGGCATTTATTACCCGGTCCTTAATCGCCTTTTTTTCATCTTTGGAAAAATATCTTCGCCCGCTAACAGTTAGCAATTTGGCCTCCTCAATTGCGATCTGTTTTTTTATTACTTTCGCTGGTAAAACTTTCCGGTCAATTCGCATGGAAAAAACCATATAGGTACCGATGGAAAAGGAAGACCCTCTAAAATCCGGTTTAAAAGGATTTTCAAAAGATGTCCATCCGACCGTTTTTTCAACCGGATTTCCGTCTATCTCAGAGATGATGTTTTTTTTTAATCCATCCGTAACGGTCTCAATAATCTGTCCCTCAAACTTACCATCGACTTTATACTGTGCCATGGAAACTGTTTTTGATAATAAGCCCATTTTAGCTCACTTTCGTATTTGCTTAATTTATATCACTTCAGCGTAAAATGATTTATATCTGTTAACCATAAAATGAACAAAAGTACCTATTACATTTGATGAATATTGTGAACTTTATTTTTATCTTCCAACCCAAATTTACACAAGCATTAAAATATATGAATCAGTAGTTCTACCGGGTTCCTTGGTTCGACATAATCTTTCCGTAATGAAACTGTGTACAGACGACCTTTCCCCTATCGTCGAAGGAAATGCCTTCCTGTTCCAGCAAAATCCGTTTCATTTCAAGCCCTCCCTGATAACCGCCAAGCTTTCGATCTGAGCGAATGGCTCGGTGACAAGGAATGATCAGGGGAAAGGGGTTGTTCGCCAGGGCATTTCCCACCGCGCGTGCTCCGTTTCTTTTTCCCAGATATTTTGCGATGAGTTGATAGGTACTGATGCTCCCCCTGGGAATTCGGTGCTCTGCGCGTAGAACTTTTTGTTGAAAATCAGTGCACAGGTTTAGAGCTGCTATTTTCAGCGAAAATTTGATCTCTTCCCCTTCAAGGAAACCTTTGATTTCAGCAGCGACATCGTCGATTTTTTTACAGGACGATGTTTTCGAATTGGGAAAAAGTTTGAGTATCTGATCTTCAGCGGAAAGCCTAGGTTTGGAGAGCAAAATTCGTATGATCCTGGGATGGTCATTGAATTCGGTCCAGATTAGACCCACGGGTCCGAAAGGTGTTGGTTTTATAATATTTTTATTCATAAACCAAACGTCTCCAACAGGATCCGAGCTACCGGTTTTCGAGTGTCGCCATTAAGCGGATGTTTAAAACATTTCATCTGAGATGTTCCCATCACAAACTTTGGTGACCGGTCCGGTCATGGTGGCTTCAAAATTATCGTCAACATGGATGTGGATTTGTCCACCCGGCATATGTACGGTAATATCAGAATTGCACAGGCCAAGTTTGCGGGCAACTGCCGCTGCAGCTGTACTACTGCTTCCGGAAGCCAATGTGTAACCTGCTCCACGTTCCCAAATCTCAATGCGGATGTTGTTGCGATTCATGATTTTCATGAACTGAACATTGGTACGATTGGGAAAGCGAGGATCTGCCTCAATCAACGGGCCGTATTGCCGGGCTTCCTCCGGCGTTGGTTGGCTCGAGAGCACCACACAGTGAGGGTTGCCGACCGTAGCGGCGCAAAACTCAAGCGAATGTCCATCGATTTCAATTGTTTCGTTCAACACCTCCCTTGGTGAACCTTTAACCGGAATAATGGTGCTGTCAAAACTGACCTTTCCCATGCCCACCTTCACGTTCCTGCCATCAGGGCTAGCCTCACATAAGGCAGTACCACCGATAGTCTCCACAGTAAATATGAATTCACTGCTTAGAGATTTGTCGATGATCGACCGGGCAAAGATGCGCAGGCCGTTGCCGCTTTTCTCTGCTTCGCTACCGTCAGGGTTAAAAATTCTAAGCCCAAAGTCACACGCTGGGCTTTCCGGAGGGCCAAACAGGATTCCATCAGAACCGATACCGTAATTTCGGTGGCAGATTAAACGAATCATATCCTGACTGATTTCATTGGTAAGGTCTGCAGGATGAATGACGATGTAATCGTTACCCAGCGCATGATATTTGGTGTATTTCATTTCATACTCCGCCGGTAATGATTAAAGAACCGTACCAATTTTTGCCGATATTCGTATTTATGTTGTTCGTCGGTAAATAATTGTAAATGTTTACATCCTTTGATGATCCATGCGGTTTTGGGCGTCTTTGCCTTTTCATACAGGAGCTCGCTGTGGTGGTATGCCACATAAGCATCCTGGGTGCAATGAATCAATAGCAGCGGAATCGGCGAAATTCGATCTATAAATTCACCAGGGCTGTAACGATCTGTAACTGCTAAAAAAGATATTAGCCGAATCTGCAGGGGGAGGCAGGGTACATTCCCCATTTTTTTCCGAACAGCTGAGATCATCATATCCTGCGCCTCCTGCCTGTAAGAAAAAAAAGCGCCTTCAATCGCCATTGCGCGTATTTGCGGAAAATCATTTTTCGCAATGGCTACAATGGCATTAACCCCACCAATGCTTTGGCCGAAAACAAAGACATTGCGATGATCAATATCCGGTTTTGACATGATATACTCAATCGCTGCCACAGAGTCTTTATAAATACCTCGGCGGGAAGGAATACCCATAGAGCGGCCATACCCTCGATAATCGAAGGTAAACACATTAAACCTTTCAAACGGGAGCCAGTAAATCTGTTTGAAATAGTAGCTCAGATTTCCAAAATTGCCGTTAAAATGGATGACTGTCCCGGCCGCATCTCCCACGGCCGGAACAAACCAGCCGTATAACATAATGCCGTCTTTGCTTGGGAAAAGCACCTCTTCGTATTTAAGGCAGTATTGATCAGGCGTTTCATACAGGGTTTGGTTGGGTTTATAAAAACTGCTGTTAAAACATCCTGAAAGAAGCAGCAGTGTCATGACGCATAAAATAGCTTGAGCTGTTCTCGCTAAGGAAATGATATGAATTTCAGTCAGAATAAACATTACCTTATCCTTTTTTCCTCAAGCGTCTCTCTGCTATGCTTTTCCATTGGTAAAGACAGGGATTTCGACATTTAGTCCGTTTTTATAATATAACAGCATAACCGGCACCAGTCGTACCGGTTTTCCTTCACTTGACTCTTAATACCGTTTTCTATTCAATTATTCAATGGTATTTAAAAGTGAATTTTTCATCCAACCAGATGGCAGGATTTCATATGTACTTTTCCGAATATTACCTTTATTCTAATGGAGGTCTTGATGGTTTCCTCGCCAATATGATTCCCGCCGCTAAAATCATCGCACCGCCAATGAATGTGGTCACAGTCATACCTTCATTAAAAGCGATCCAAGCCAAAGCAACCGTAACCGGTGGTTCAAGAGTCGAAAGCATGGATGAGTGGACCGGTCCGATCCGCTTGAGTCCTTCAAAAAAAGTTACAATGGCAATCACGGTGGAAAACACCACAATGCCGCCCACCGCGCTCCATCCTGCCACCTGTGCGGGAAATTGGGCGCCGCGAATCAGAATTCCTATGGTATATACCGCACCGGCAGACATCGTGATGATCGTGGAGGTGGTGATAACGTCAGTGTTTGGCATAATCCGGGAACCGGTGATGATATATGTCGAATAGATGAAGGCGGCGGCTACCCCCAGAATAATCCCCAATGGCTTCCCCCCGGTTTCAAGACCGATCACGCAGACCGTGCCGGTTAACGCCAGAATCAGGGCAATGATTTCAGCACCGGTGATTTTCTGTTTTAAAAACAGGACGGAGAATCCGGTGACCAAAGCCGGGTACAAATAAAGCAGGATGGCCACGGTTCCGGACGGGGCATAAAGCAGTGCGGTAAAATAGGTAAAAGATTGGCCTGCGTATCCGATCCCACCCATTAGAATCGATATGATCAGGACCCGTCCTTTGGGAAACCGGGCATGGCGAAACATACTGTAGATGAGCATCATTGCGCTGGCCAGTGTGAATCTCAGAAACAGGAGGGTGATCGGTTCGGTTCCATACGCATAGGCATAATTGGCAAATATCGGCATGGCACCGAATCCGGCAGCAGAAATCAGTATACAAATGATCCCCCAAAAGCGCGGGTGCGATGAGCGGCTTGAAGTGGAAGTCGGGTTCATTAAACAGTATCAAATCCTTCAGTGACAGGGTCCGACGAATAGAGTCATGTGAAATAAGTTTAAAAGATTCTTTACCTAAAAGAATTTGACAAACGCATTTGGATCGGTGTTTTTATTACATATCGTTCGATAACAGAGGTGTGGCTTCTTTTTCACTGCATTCTACGATTTCGATATATTTTGCCATAGTCATTTTTCTTCCTTAAAAAGTAGAGTTTTACATTCTAACAATTTGGCAATAATATGGTTAAGCCCACCTGTCGTATCTATTCCCGATTGTTGTAGCATAATAGCAGGATAGCATAGCTCAAACACTCTATCAACTTATAAACTGTATAAACCGATTCACCCTTATTTGATGCGATAGTCATTTATCTGAACAAATATCTTGATTATTGATTCTGACACTTTTTAATCTCCTCTTTGCAGCATCTTATTTCATAGAGAGTATCTGAGTGATTTTATATGCCCAGAGAAAATCAATAGCCCGAACATTGTCAAAGGTCGTTTCAGATATATCGTATTCCATATAAAATCTATATTATGAACCAAGTTTTCCGGAAGTAATCAATTAAAATTGCGGAAGATTTTCTAAAACTGTCTTTTTAGGGTTATTAAAATTTTCATTTCACCTGGCTCTTGTTTTTATCCTTAACAAAGCTATCTTACGATGCAATTTATTCTCATTTTTTATATCTTTGCGTGCGATAAATCTAAAATAATTCCATATTCAGTGTCTCTTCTAAATACCTAAGGAAAATTAAGTTCGCTATCTTTGATTGAGAGTGAAGGGGGGTTATAATTATAAATGATTATTTTTGGAATGCGGGAAAAAGTAACAATTGACAAATAAAATGAACAGAAATAAGGATTAATAGCCTTTTACCAATACTATTCAAAAGAATTACTGTTTAATTGAAGAAAATAAATCATGGACAAATTTCTGTATAAATTAGAACTAGCTGACTTTGATCTTCAGGGAATGGATTTAATTGAAAAAAAGAAGAAAATTATTTCAAGCCTAAACTTGAATGATCAAGAGAAAAAACGACTGCTTGCCAGTCATTCAAAGCTAATTAAAAATCTAATAGACTATAAAACTGCGATCCACTATAAAAACATTTTAGACAGATTGGGGATCAAATGTAATATAACCAGGAATATATTGAACGATTATGATATGAAAAATCCGGTGGCCATTACCCACGCCGATCATATGGCGTTAAATGCTATTAAAACAGTATTCTGTACAAAATGTAACAAAGAGCAACCAGAGACCCGTGAATGCATCTACTGCGGCTTTCTAATAAAAGAAGGTGTTGATAAAATAAAAAACCAGCAGACTAAACTAAAAAAATCAAAGCCATCTCAGTGTAATGCCCATCAATCTCCGGCGATTTCCAATTTATCAACTTTTACTCGAGAAGAACTTAAACAATACATCCATCCCGCTCAGGAACCTAAAAGAGCCTTTTTTAAAAAACTGTTCAGGAAGAGTAAAAGGATCGGCACAAACATCCATAGAATCATAATCATTTTAGGATTGACAATTTTATTATGTACAATTCTGTTGTATTTTTGCAAGTTACTTTGGCTTATGTACCAGATGACTCCTGTTGGGAGTTATTACGTGGTGCATTATGTTGAAAAAACTGAGCCCATAAACCGACTGTTGGGCCGAAATTTTTTAATTTTCAGTTTTCGCATTTCCGTATCAGCATTAGTAATTTGTATGCTTGTCGGTATAATCAGTCGGTTTTTATATATTCACCAGTACCTTTACAAATCTAGAGGTATGATTGGGAAATTACTTTTCTGGGCGCTGCCTCTATCAATGTTGGTGGCTTATTATCTTCAGACCGTATTTATCCATGACCCCTGGTCTATGATTTTTATATATGCATCTGTCCCCACATTCTGTATATTCTCTTATTGTTTTGATTTTGTGGAATTAATTATTCCTGAACTGAGAGATGTATTTAAATTCTTAATCGCCTTAAAGGATAAATTAGTTCGCCGTGTAAAACAGCTTATGCTCCATTGAGTTGTTTGCGCCGTTACAGGCGATGAGAACTAATGATTATATGGTTTCTTTGATATTTTATTTATCTTGTTACTGGATAAATATAATTTATTATGTTCTCCAGCAATAGCCGATCATTTACATTCTATTGGAAAAACTTAAATGGTAGATATCCACAATTTTATGATATTGTTAGTCAAAATTGATAATTTTTAGATTAAATTGATCAATAATTGTCAAAAACTCTTCCGGCAGTCTCTTCTTTGCATTTGAAATAATCTCAGATGGTATCTCTGTATAGAAAGCCTGGGCAATTCCTCCGGCAATGCATGCGATGGTATCGCTGTCCCCTCCTAATGATATCCCTTTTCGAATCGTGTCTTCATAATCTGTTGAGTCGAAAAAAGCAATCATCGCTTCGGGCACCGAGCCCTGACAGGACACATCAAAATGATAACCCGGCCTGATTTCATCAATGGTGCGATTTAAATCATAGTTAAAGTGCTCGCTGATTTCCCGGCGAATTTCGGCCTTGGGTTTTCCTTGGCGGGCTAAAAAAATGGCCAGTGCCGTTGCCTGGGCACCCTTGATGCCTTCAGGGTGATTGTGTGTCACTTCAGCACTTTTTTTTGCTTCAGCCAGCACATCTTCAATTGAATGGAATGCAAAACCGACCGGGCTCACCCGCATGGCAGAACCGTTTCCCCAGCTGTGATAGGGTTTGCTGTCAGCAGAATGCAGCCAGCGGTAAAATGATCCTCCATAACCCGCATATGGATATTTTAATCCAAAATTTTTTATAGAAGTTGCATAATTGACATTATTTAAAATCGAAAAGGCCACTGCAACGGTCAGGACGGTATCGTCGGTAAATCTCGAATGGGGGCTGAACAGTGGAAAGGAGGTGCTTTTTATGGGATGGACCTCGTAAACAGAACCAATGATATCACCCGCTATAGCGCCTATCATTTGTGTCGCTTTCCCTTAAATACTATTGGCAACCTTTGTAAGAAATTGCCAACCATACCGTTACCATGCCCGGATCGGTCCATTCCACCCGGTGTTTTGTATGTGATGGAATAAGAATATAATCCCCGGGTGTTAAAACAATCGCTTTATCATCCCCTTCAAATAGCAATCCGGCGCTTCCTTTAAGCAAAATGACCCATTCATTTTCCTCCTGGTCATACCATTGATTAATGGGCGACGAGTGTCCCCTGGAAACAATGCGTTCGACTTTAAGGCTGTTTGATTTCACTATTTCATGAAACAGTTCTTGGGGAATATCATCAGGTATATTTTCAAAAATGTTTATCACATCATTCATGGTTTTCCCCAGGCTTCCTGAGATCAAGCGCGAATAATACTGAAACATAGAGCTGTTGGTCTCTATTTAACTAAACTAAAGGCCCAATACATATGTCCGGTAAACACCCACCCCCGTATAAATCTGCCATAAAGCCAGGAATAGCAGTACTGTATTGAATATCGCATGAATAACAGGGAGAATGGTTCGCTTTTTTTTCTTTCTGTCCATATAAATACCGGAGAAGATGGCAAACAGAATAAGGGGGATCATCAAAAATCCTATTTTAGCATGGACACCGGTAATGAACAGGCCATACCAGTTTGTTTTCACAATGTATAATCCAACCAAAAATCCAACCAGCATGATGGTGGTTGCTATTATGCCAAAACGAACATGCTGTTTCCAATTAAAGCGAATCTTTTTTTTCAAGTGGGCCATGCGGAATCGTGAAATTCCAAGCTTCATCACATAAAGGGCGATTAAAATACCCACAGATTCAAATATTGGATGGATAAGAAACATGAGTTGTCTCCTTCGTCCGCGGTACCCAACACCGCGCACAGATTTTTATGATTTGGCAGCCTTACCATCAAGTGTATTTTCAAGGTTATGCAATAATCACCGTTGAAGCTCGGGAGGCCATTCGCAAAAACCGGCATTCATTTGAAAGGGTTATAACCCGGTTTCTTATATAACCTGTCATGGTTATCAAGAATGTCTGGTTGATAAACCTTTTCAGTCCAGTCGTCGGGTTCGATTTCCTCGAAAGCCACAGACACCGATTTTTCCTCGCACTTTGCGATGGTGACCACATCCTTGACGATTACATCTGTGAGTTGTTTTTTTTGTTGCTCTGATCTCCCCGGATAGAGTTTCACAATGATATGGGGCATTATTTTTTCCTTTATCTTGTCGCATCACAGTCGAGGTAAGCCGCAAGGGGACCCTGGTCGGGTTCGGTGAATGCCATATCCCTAATTTACTCCATGGTAGCCGACTTGACAAAGTTACCAAGCACGTTTTTCAATTTTTATGACGGAATCGCATTGCGTAATGTCGTGGCTTTTTGCCGGGCATTTAGGATCATTATGACATAACCACACATGCCCTGTGCCATCTCCCCTGATTAGACCTTCTGGCACTTCTTTTGCATGAACATTTTAATTATAAGCCAATCGAGTTTCTTTATCCCCTAAGGTGGGTTGAATAATTTTTTGCCATTCGGCATCATCCCACGTTCCCAGCTGATCATGCATATTGAGGTATTTTTGAGGAATGGGATGGGTACCGTAAACCACTTCGAGGCCGTATTTTTTAATGATGAAGTTACTAAAATAGGTGATATGGGGACATGGGGGATACCCCACCACCAGTCCGGTAGCAAGATGTATCGCCTGGGCTCCGTTTCCCTTCATCTCTTCCACTGCATATTCAACATTGCCGCCAGGGCAGCCGTCGCAAGTGGTGTACCCCACAAGTTCAACTTCTATACCCTTATACCTGCTAAACGCACCTTCTCTGTTTCGCAATGATCTTAAACATTTTCCCCCTGCACACCTGCGATAACGGTCACAGATGATGATTCCAATTTTTGTTTTTTGTTCCATGTTACCTCCTGTGGTAAAAAATAAATAAAATGCTATCCTTTCTCAGTTGAAAATCTTAATGCTGCTCGAGCGAGTAACCGGGTAGAATCCAATGTTGGTAATGGGCAACCCATAAGTTAATGCCCGGTAACAGTAACAATTGTTGAATTAAATCTTGGCCCGCCACCAATTTCTTGAGGGGTGCTGCCAATCAAACCGTTCAGTGGCTTTCCCGTCAATCCTTCTAATTGCCTCGGGCACCACACCACCCTCTCAGGAAGGGTGTCAGAAACAGTCGCTTTTGCCTGAACTTGCCCCCGTTCATTTGCGATGGTAACGATATGGCCCTCCTTTATACCTTGCCGCTTCGCATCTTTGGAGTTTATTACCACCCTGGCAGGGATTGCACCATAAACCTCTTGAAACTGTGTACTGGTATATTTTGCTGTGGCGCTGTTCAGCATGATGAACTTGCCCTTCTCAATACACAGCGGAGTTTGTATGGGCAGGGGATTCAAACCATTTTCCGCAGCGATTGAAGAATACAACTCAATCTTTCCTGATGGAGTCGAATAATTATTCTTTGGTTTCGTCTTGAGTGTTAGCATCTTTCCGGATTTTAGGGGTTGGAAAGTCCCTTCCTCCAAAGCACTCTCAAGAGCCGACTCCACAGAAACCCAGGGCTCTTCATACAGCCATTCTTCCTTCAAACCAAGTCGCTCAGCAATTTTTCGCATGACCCATACTTCGCTTCGGCTGTTGGTGATCGGGCGGACGACTCTTGATGAATATTGGACGTAGTTATGTCCGTAAGGAATGGTCAGGTCTTCTTTTTCTAAATAGGTTGATGCGGGGAGAACAACGTCTGCGTATTGCGTCGTTTTTGTCCAATGCGTTTCGTGAACAACAGTAAAAATATCTGGTCGTGATATTCCTTCTCTGAAGGCATGCTGATTGGGAAGCGTTATGGCTGGATTCATGCAACTGATATATATAAACTTGAACTTGCCACTTTTTACCAGATCGGCAAGAGCGACTTGGCTTACAATTTTAGAGGTTTTAGCGGCGAGAGCTTGACCGGAAATGAGTGGTTCATCAACTGAAAAGGAACTTTCATTGCTGTAAAAAAATCCCCGGTGTAAACCGAGAAGCGCTGGAATGAATGATACAGCCCGAACTTGGTCGGCGCCCTGGTCGCATTTTTGCAAACCGATACCTATCATGGTTGTGCTGGGTGTCAAACTGCCATATGCGTCGCCCAACTGCTCAATATACCTCCAGGAAACTCCAGTGATTTGTTGTACCCTGTCCGGAGTCCACTTGCCGGCTTCCGCTGTTAAATGTTCAAAACCATGAGTCCATTCCTTAATAAACTTTCGATCCATGTAGCCGTTTTGGATCAAATGATTCATGACTCCATAGGCCAAGGCAACGTCAGTTCCAGGCATCGGTTGAATCCAAAGATCGGCGCTTTTGGCAGTTTTGCTTTCTCTTGGATCAATAACAATAATTTGAGCGCCCCGTTCTTTGCGGGCCTTTTTTGCCAGGGCCCACATGTGCGGTGAACTCACGGCGGCGTTAAAGCCCCAGAACACGACAAGATTCATGTTGAGGATCTCGATAGGCTTTATGCCATAGCTGTCGCCATAGTGCAAAGACAGTGCATCATGTCCGGATTTGCTGCATAAAGCCCAATTCGTTTGCGTAGCGCCAATACTATTCCACAGTCTTTTAGGGAATATTGTGGTTAACAACCCCATGTTTCCAGCGTAATCCAGATATAACACAGACTCCGAACCATATCTTTCAATGGTTTCACGGAGTTTCTGCGATACTACATCCAGAGCTTGTTCCCAGCTATCCTTCTCAAAGTGATCTCCGTTACGAAGGGAAGGATTTTCAACTCTATTGTGATGAAGCCGGATATGATCCTTGGCCCCCCTGGGGCAGGTAAAACCCTGTGTGATTGGATTCGTCGGGTCACCTGTTATGGATAAAATCTGTTCTGCCTTTCCAAGGGTGATTTTTAATGAACAAGTGTCATAACAGTCCCGAGCGCATACAGTCGAAACCTGTTTCATCGCACCAATCCTCAGTGTTTTTTAATAGGGTTTTTAGGTAATAAAGCCACAAGCAAAGAGAAGCGCCCTGTTGGACACCATATTAGTTAAACTAAAAAGGTGGAATCTCCGTTACATTGGATTATAATCACACACATTTCATATCATTTTTCATATGATTTTGTAACACATGGAGAAACCGGGACGAAAATGACACGGATGACCGAAAAAATCAATTTAAATCAGGGAATGGATATGGCGGTGGATTTTCATCAGGACATTTAACCTCACCTTTGCTCAGGGTGACCTTGAGCAAGGCATTGGGTTTCTTTAAGATTTGACTGAAAGGGTTGTTTTGTTTTCAGATATAAAATGATTGCGATTATAACAAACACAACTGAAAATATTTGGGCAGGTGAAAAATAATCTAAACCCGAGAATTCTCCTCGGTAATCACCTCTAAGATATTCAATAAAAAACCTGAAAATTCCATACGCATATAAATAAAAACATAATCTGTAGTTAACTCGAATATAAATAATCAATATAAAAAACAAGATAAACAAGAAGATAGAAGAGTATATTTGTGTCGGGTGTACAGGGGTATTCGGCCCGAGCTTTAATGATGCCGGGCTGTCTGAGGGGAATAGGATACCAATGGGCAAGGCTGTAGGGGTGCCGAAACAACAGCCTGCAAAAAAACAACCGATTCTACCGAAACCATGTGCCAGACATACAAAAGGACAGATCAGATTGAGTGTATACAGTAACGGGTAGTTGTTTATTTTCAATAAAGCAAGTAAGGTTATAACTCCAAACATTAATCCAGGCATTACCGTAATACCGGTAAATCGACTAAAGTCAAAAGCACTGGAAATTTTTCTGGTTAATAATATCTCATCCACCCGGTTACTTAAAATAAAGCCGATAAGGATTGAAGCTGCTAAATAATAAAATACATGATCAATATAGTGTTTGTTTTCATTTTTTGTGTACAGGTCAAATCCCCAAAAACCGGCAATCAATCCGATCCCTATCCATAAATTGTATATTGGAATTTGTACGGTATAATTAGAAACAACCGATATATATACTATGGGGCACATTTATTTTTATTCAACCATTTTAAAAAGGTGCAATTATATTGCAACTTGAATCATAATTGCACCTTAATATTAACTCAAGTTTTCCACCTTTCAATTTACCGCTTATCGTCTTGACAGCAACGGAGATCAGGGGTGTAAAATTTGAATAAACGATATGATGTCTATTCAGCAGGTTGATTTACCGGTGCGTCACCTTTTCCTCCGGAAACGAGTACCATAATAGCAGGAATTAAAAAAAGCAGCCCACTGGTAAAAAATTGCATGGTGTTATGCAGAGAAATCAATGCAGCAATTATGAGAAGAATACCGGAAAGCCTGGCTTTTTTCTTTATTTCAAAATTTCTGAAACCGATAATGCCTCCAACTAAACCCATGGCAGCTTGTAATATGGCCCATAAAAACATAGAAGCGCCCATTTCATTGGCTTCTGTTGCTGTGGCCGCATCACCCAGCTCGGAAGATAATTCGCCAAGTCCACTCATACACATTCCGGTGCACGCCCCAACTGCAAAGGACATAACGACACCAACAATTGATAGAACTAAAATTGCTACTTTCATCTGGTAATCCTCCCTTTTATAGTAATTGGTTTGCAGTATAAATATTCAACGGTTTGAAGATCTAACCGCCATCACAATGTTCTGTAGTTACTATCGGCATAAAAATGGAAAACTTAACTTTTTATTGAGACGGGATGATTAGTTTCTAATTGCCAATCAAGATTTACATGAAAATGCTGAGGGGTTTTGTTCCAATGTTTGCCAGTGATCTTAACAGGGTGTGTTTTCTAAAAGAATATGACGCGGTTTAAAAACAGGGGGGTAACAGCGAAAGAAAATAAAAATATTTCTTTAATTAAATCGGGTTATACCTGTAATCATAAAGACCTATATTCTCGAGAATTTTTTTTGAAATGATAAAAAATTACGTTCAAGGATCATGCTACCGGATTGGATAGGGTGCCTATTTTATCAATAGTCAGTTTAACCGTATCGCCGGGCTTTAGAAAAACCGGGGGGTTGCGAACAAATCCGACGCCGCTGGGTGTGCCGGTCAATATCACCGTTCCCGGCAAAAGTGTCATGACAGATGATAAAAACTCAATAATTTCGGCCACTGAAAAAATCATATCCGCAGTGTTTGTATTCTGCATGACCTTTCCATTTAAAACACATTTTATTTGCAGGGTTTGGGGGTCAGGAATTTCATCTGCGGTAACCAGTTTAGGCCCCAAAGGACAGAAGGTATCAAAGCTTTTACCTAAAACCCATTGCCCTCCGCCGGCCTTTTTTTGCCATCGCCTGGCAGAAACATCGTTTGCAATTGTGTATCCCAGAACAAAATCCAGGGCCTTATCTGCAGGAACGTTCTTGGCTACCTTTCCCATAACCACAGCCAGCTCAACCTCATAATCAACCTCCAAAGGATCAAGACACAAAGAAGGTATGATTATCGGATCGCCCGGATGGTTGAGCGCTGCCGGATTTTTCATAAATAGTACGGGATGCCTGGGAAGCTTGGCGCCTGTCTCCTGTGCATGCTGGTGATAGTTCAGGCCAATGCAAAGAATGGCAGCCGGGTCAACCGGTGCCAGCAATTTTTTTACGCCTGTCTTGTGTTTCGTTGGTTTAATACCGTCATACAAAGGACCATCAAGCAAAACGGCAGTATTATCTGCGTATTGTTGCCCAAAACAAACCGAATCGTTTTCATCGATAAAACGTATGATATGCATCAAAAATTCCTTTCATATTTAGTAACCGTACGGGTTCAAGTCTGCGTTATTCTCCATGGGCTCCACTTTGGAGGCCTATATATATGGCAATATTATTGCTCCTCTATCTTTTTTGATTCTATTATAGTCTTTTTTAACCCTAATAGTCAATCAGCTAAATCCTCGCCTTCAGTGCAAACCCATTTGGAATTTTATCTCCAGATATGTTTGATCTTTTTTTACACTGGTATTTTCTTGACAAGAATTCAACTTAGCAATAGTTATCCATAACCAACCTTTATAGGAGATATCTTTTGACGATCACCTTAATTACCCTTGGAATTCTTTGTGCCATTGGCGGCATCGTCGGTTGCATCCTTCCGGTGATTCCAGGACCTGCGCTCAGTTTTGTGTCTTTGATTATCTTATCGTATGCCAAAAACTGGCAGGCGTTTAGCACCGCTTTTCTGGTAACAATGGGTGTGCTGACTCTTTTGCTGTCGATTTTGGACTATGCCGTTCCAGTATTTGGCGCAAAAAAATTCGGCGCTTCAAAATTCGGCGTCTGGGGATCTATAATCGGCATGCTGGTGGGGTTTGTTTTTTTCCCGCCTTTGGGAATTTTCATCGGTGCATTTTTCGGTGCCTTGGCCGGAGAATTATTTGCCGGAAAGGACAGTAAAAAAGCGCTGCGAGCAGGCTGGGGCAGCTTTATCGGAAACATAGCAGCTATAGGAATTAAGCTTGCTTTTGCCGGTATTGTCGCTTTCTTTTATATCAAAGCGCTATTCTGATGGCGCCGAAGAAAGTTCTTTGTTCACCACTGAGCTCACAGAGAATATCTTTTTTATTAATTACTCAAGTTTCGCACCCATTTACAACGGTGGAGGCGGAATTTTTAAAACGTCGATTCACCTTGAAGGTGTGAATCGAGACCGTTATATGATTTTCTTCCAGGGGATATGAATTGAATCGGTTGCAGCGTGTCCGGATATTTGGGATAACGTCTATCCGTTGCTAAACAATATAACAGGGACGGTCTATCCCAAATATACGGACACTGCGAAAAGGGGGAATAGATGACCCACATATCCCCTTACAGAAAAAAATATAACCGTTTCGATTCACAGCTGATTTTATATGTTGCGTGCCGTCAGGGTATTACTTTCCGCCAAACCGGGGTGCCAAACTTGAGTTAATTATTTACCTCCGTGAGCTCCGTGATCTCTGTGGTACATTTGTTTTTGTGCCAGTTTCTTTACGCGCAAAAGACCCGGGCTGTTGTGCATGTACATCAGGGATGAATGATACCCGGCATCTATAAAAATGCGCTCCAGTTTATCAAATAGAACGGGACGATCCGGCCAGGTAAAAAGCTTTCTTTCCTGCTCAAGAGATTTCCATTCTTGGCGCAATCGCGGTTTCCCATCAAACACAGCTTTTATTGCCTGGTCACAAAGAAACATTTCACATACAATCGGTTTCACCCGCCACATGCATCCATGTTTGCCCAGATAGATGCACTTGAAACCGCTATTGGGTTGCTGAAGTATGGTGCATAAATCCTCTATTTCTTTTGTTTTCGAAGTCATCATATTGACAACCACATCAGCAAAAAAGGTAACAATGCCTTCTTTGGAACAACAGGCACTTCGTTTGCTCTGGTAACATTGTTGGCTGCAAATCTGGGTAAAGTGCTTGGCAAGGAAAGTGTTTACTTTATCGCGAAATAAGAGGTAATCGGTCAGAGCGTTGCTGAGCTTCATCCTTTCAGGCGTTGGAATACCGGCAAGGTACTCCTTTACCATCAGTATGGCATCAAGTTGCTCTTTTTGATATTCGTCCATATGAAAATATTAATACTATTTTTACCGAAAAAATTGCAATACAAAATTTGACTATTGATGCTTGCTATAAAGGCACGATTCAGCTATAAACACATCCCTTGAATGCAGAAAACATATAGAAAACCTTTGTTCAACATTTTAGAAAATGAATAACAATTCATCTATTGCCGTGGTAGGGATGGCAGGGTTATTCCCGGATGCCCCCGACCTTGATACATTCTGGCAGAATATCATAAATAAAGCACAAGCATCCCGTGAGGTGCCCAAAAACAGGTGGATCGTCGATCCTGAACTGATGGTTCATCCTGACCCAATGCCCGATAAAGCGCTTTCCAGTCGATGCTGCCTGATTAATGATTTTCAATTTGATCCGCAAGGAATTGACATTGATCATGATATATTGAAAGAGCTCGATCCTTTGTACCACCTAGTTCTCCATACAGGCAGGGCTGCCATTGCAGATTGCCAGGTCCCACTTCATTCAAAAAATCGCACGGGTGTGGTTCTGGCGGCAATTGCACTGCCCACAGATGCGTCTTCGGCCATCACCAGAGAGATATTGGGGTCATCCCTGGAAGAAAAGCTGTTTGGCAGTCGCACGATTCATCCTGTTACCAGGAATCAGTCCCTTTCCTCCAGGGTGACAAGCCTTCCGGGAGCTGTACTTGCCAAAGGCTTTGGCCTTAGCGGCGGAAGTTATACCCTGGATGCTGCCTGCGCCTCATCTATTTATGCGGTTAAACTGGCCTGTGATGAGCTTTTGTCTCACCGTGCCGATGCAATGCTGGCCGGCGGCGTATCAAGGCCGGAATGCCTTTATACTCAGGTCGGTTTCAGTCAGCTTCAGGCTTTATCTCCTTCAGGTCGCTGTGCTCCTTTTGACGAAAGTGCGGACGGCCTTGTGGTGGGAGAAGGTGCCGGTATTCTTGTGTTAAAGAGACTTGAAGATGCCATTCACGAGAAAGACAGAATCTACGGTCTCATAAAAGGCATCGGTCTTTCCAATGACATGAGGGGAAATCTTCTTGCTCCTGAAAGCAAAGGCCAGGTTCGTGCCATGAAAAACGCTTATCGATCTGCCGGCTGGTTACCCCACGATGTTGATCTTATCGAATGCCACGGCGCAGGCACACCGGTGGGAGATACCACTGAGTTGCACAGCCTTAGAAGCCTCTGGGGCGAATCCGGCTGGTCCTCCAAACAATGTCCAATCGGGTCAATCAAGTCGATGATCGGTCACCTTTTGACAGGTGCCGGTGCAGCAGGCATGATTAAGACCCTGTTGGCCTTTAAACACAGGATCCTTCCACCATCACTAAATTTTTCAAAAGCTTCGGAGAAAAGTCCTCTGCGAAACAGCCCCTTTCGCGTGCAGACATCTGCCGAAAAATGGAAAAAAAGAAATGCCGATCTTCCCCGCCGCGCCGCGGTCAGTGCATTCGGCTTTGGCGGAATAAACGGTCATCTCCTTTTCGAACAGTGGGTCTCAGAAACCGGTAAATCCCTGGTAAAAACAAGGCATCCAGCAGCCAGTATTCCCCATAAACAGGAATCTCCACTTCGTCCCGACCCGCCTGCAGTACCCACCACCAAACAACATGTCCCCATCGCCATTGTCGGCATGGAAACTATCTTCGGATCTTTAGATTCATTGAGAGATTTTCAGAAAGTTGTCTTAGGCGGCAAATCAAATATCATTAAAAAGCCAAAAGACAGGTGGGTGGGTTGTGACCATATCGCTAACAGGCACTTGGGCCGACAGGCTTTTTACGGTGGCTTTATCGATGAAATTTCAATCGACATGGGAGATTTCCGCATACCGCCAATCGAAGTTTATGACATACTCCCCCAGCATTTGCTAATGCTTAAGGTTGCAGCAGGCGCCATGGCCGATGCAAATCTTCCATTAAGAAAAGAACGCCCTCAAATGGGAGTGATCATCGGTCTTGAATTCGATTTTGAAGCAACCAATTTTCACCATCGTTGGAATTTATCCAATTCGGTTGAAAACTGGGAAAAAAAATATCAGCTTGAGTTGAATGAAAGTCAGGCACAAGCCTGGCTTCAATCGCTAAAGAAAGAATCCGGTCACCCCCTTTCTCATACCCGAACACTTGGCGCTTTGGGTGGAATTGTTGCCAGCCGGATTGCCAGGGAATTTCGTTTTGGCGGGCCCAGTTTTATTGTTTCCTGCGGAGAATCGTCCGGGTTGCGGGCGCTTGAAACAGGCGTCCGATTTCTTCAGCAGGGCGAAACAAACAGCATGCTGGTGGGTGCGATTGATCTTTTCGGTGACGTACGCAGCGTCATTACCTCTAACATGATTATTCCATTTTCTAAACAGGATCACATTCGCCCCTTTGACATATCTGCAGACGGTACCCTGCCGGGGGAAGGAGCCGCCGCACTTATACTTAAGAGGCTGGATACTGCTATTGAAGACGGTGACAGAATTTATTCCGTAATCAAAGGAATCGGAAGCGCAAGCGGGGGAGGTATTAAAGAAAGTGTGCCGTCAAAAAGCTCATATATGCTTTCATTAAGGCGTTGTTTTCAGGATGCCGATATACCTCCATCTTCTGTCAGTTATGTTGAAACCCACGGAAGCGGAGACAGACGGCAAGACGCTGTAGAATCAGAGGCACTTTGCGACTATTTTTCCAAAAATCCGAACCGTAATGACAGACCCTGTGCACTGGGTTCCGTGAAACCAAATGTCGGGCATACCGGTGCTGTTGCAGGACTTGCGTCACTGGTTAAAACAAGTCTCAGCCTGTACCAGGAAATAATTCCCCCGTTAAATAATTTTATTGAGCCGGTTGAAACCCTCCGGCAAAACACAGCTTTCCATATCCCTGTTTTCCCACAGTTCTGGCTTAGAGATAGACAAGACGGCCCCCGCAGGGCATGTGTCGCATCCATGACCCCCGACGGAACAACCATGCATGTCGTTCTTGAAGGTTTTGAGTATTTATCGGCCGAAGATCTATCCGGGCAGACACAAAAAAAGGTTTTACAGGAAAGAAAAAGGCCATTGGGAGTCAGTCCTTACGGAATGTTTGTCGTTGAAGGAGACAGCAAGAATTCTTTAATACAAGGCCTGGAATCTCTTTTAATTCATAGCAAAAAAAAGTCTTTGTCCACACGGGAAAATATTGAGCACCTGGCGCGCAGCTGGTATCGGGAAAACAAATCACATCCACACCAAAAATATGCGGTTTCAATTACAGCAGAGAATATTTCCCGGCTTGAAAATTTAGTTGCCCAGGCAAAAAGTGCCGTGTTATCCGATACACCTCAAAGAGCAAACGGGTCGGGTGGAATTCATTATTCTATAAACCGTCTGGGTCTGACAGGTGAAACCGCACTCGTCTTTCCCGGCTCCGGGAACCATTATATCTCAATGGGCAGAGGTATTGGTGTACAGTGGCCCGATATCTTACGGGGGATGGATGCAAAGACCCTTCAGTTAAAAACCCAGCTTCTCCCAGGTTGCTTTCTTCCGCAGAGAATTTCGTGGTCGCCGGGATGGGAGAAAGACGCCATGGAAAAAATTATATCCGATCCGCTTCATATGATTTTTGGCCAGGTTGCACATGGCGGTGTGGTTTCCAGCCTCATGAATTACTTTGAGTTGAAACCTTCCGCAGTGATTGGATACAGTCTGGGTGAGTCGGCAGGGCTTTTTGCAATGGGTGCATGGCCTGATCGCGGTCAAATGCTGAAGCGCATGCAACGCACGGACCTTTTTTCCAATTCACTCGCCGGGCCGTGTCACGCTGCTCGAAAAGCCTGGGGGCTTTCCGCTAATGAAGAGGTTAACTGGTGTGTTGCCGTGGTTAATCGCTCTGCAGATACTGTTCGCAAAGTGATTAAAAAATGGCCGACCACACGGCTTCTGATCATCAATACTCCGGATGAGTGTGTGATTGGCGGCAGGGAGATCCATGTAAAAGCCGCCATAAATATGCTGGGTTGTACGGCACTTTTTTTAGACGGTGTGATTACCGTCCACTGCGATGCGGCAATACCTGTGGCAGAGGCATACAAGGCCCTGCATATTTTTCCCACCAGTCAGCCGGGCAATTTAAAATTTTACAGCTGTGCCCTAGGAAAATCATACGATCTCACCAGTAAGAGTACGGCCGATTCAATTTTACAGCAGGCCATTGCCGGCTTCGATTTTCCTGCTGTCATAAAGCAGGCATATAGAGACGGCATCCGCATCTTTCTGGAAATGGGACCTGGCTCGTCCTGCACCAGAATGATCAATAAAATCCTTAAAAGCAAACCACATCTAGCTGCCAGCGCATGTGTGAATGGTGAAGACGACTATATTACGATATTAAATGTGCTAAGCGCCCTTTCAGCGGAACGTGCTTCGGTCAACCTGGATAAACTATACGGAAATGATTTTTATCCTCCGACAGTTGCCTTAAAGGATAAGGACAAAATTACCGGTCGGGTAAGCATTATTGTCGGAGGAAAATCTCCTTCCCTTGCCGTACCTCCTTTAAAAAGTAGAAAACAAAAACCAGGCTTCGCTTTCGGCTACGCCCGGCAAGCCAGCAACCAACAGAGCCAGTTGGAGCAAAGAGAAAATCTTGCTAAAAGCGGAGCATACAGCAAAGCCAGTTGGAGCGAAGCGGAAATCCCGCTGAAAGCGGGGCAGAAGGAAACGAGAACCCGACATCAAGACCTTATCAAAACCATGTCTGAAAATATTGAAGCCACCTCAAAAGCGCATCAAAAATTTTTGGACTTTTCAAACAACTTAACAAAAAATTTTGCAAAAACATTTTCCCTTCAAACAAAGCTGATTGAAACTGTTATCAAAGACGAAGGATACGCCCCTGAAGGCGAAGATTCACCACATCGCATTTTCCCGGAACCGGCCTTTTCCCGTGAGATGTGTATGGAATTTGCCACCGGCTCTGTTGCCAAAGTACTCGGCCCTGAATTCGCCGTCGTCGATACCTACAAGGCAAGAGTGCGCCTTCCGGATGAGCCGTTGATGCTGGTTGACAGGATCATTTCAGTAGAAGGTGAAAAAGGCTCCATGAGTCATGGCCGAGTGGTGACCGAGCATGACGTACTTCCCGATGCCTGGTATCTGGACGGTGGTCACGCTCCGGTATGTATCTCGGTGGAAGCCGGGCAGGCAGATCTTTTTTTATGCGCCTATCTGGGTATAGACCTTGTGGTTAAGGGCAAAAGAACATACCGGCTTCTTGATGCAAATGTCATCTTCCACGCAGGATTGCCACAGCCCGGTGATATCATTCGCTATGAAATTGAAATAGAAAAATTTGTGCGGCAAGGGGATACCTATCTCTTCTTTTTCAACTTTGAAGGACGAATCAATCACAATTTACTAATCAGCATGTCAAACGGATGTGCCGGTTTTTTTACCGAAGATGAGGTGATACGTTCAGGGGGAATTATCCTTACCGATGAAGATACCCGGCCATTAAAGGGCAAAATAATGGATGACTGGAACAATCTGGTTGGGTTATATCCTGAAAGCTATGACGATGATGCGGTGGAAGCACTTAGAAAGGGTGACCTGTCAAAGTGCTTCGGCCCGCTGTTTAACGGAATGAATCTTTCCGAGGCTCTGAGACTCCCGGGTGGCCGCATGAAACTGATCGACCGTATTCTTTCTTTCGATCCTGCAGGTGGTCGATACGGACTCGGTTCTATTAAGGGGCAGGCGGATATTCATCCGGACGACTGGTTTTTGACCTGCCATTTTAAAGACGACATGGTCATGCCCGGTACCCTTATGTATGAATGCTGCGCCCATACCCTCAGAATATTTATCCAGCGGATCGGCTGGGTAACGGACAAACCGGACGTATGCTACGAGCCGGTCACAGGCGTTGAAAGTGTTCTTAAATGCCGCGGGCCTGTGACTCCGAAAACCAAGCAGGTTATTTACCAAGTGGATATCAAAGAGCTGGGGTACGCGCCCGAACCTTACGTGATTGCCGATGCAGACATGTATGCAGACGGCCACCATATTGTAAGATTTAAAGACATGTCCATGAAAATGACAGGGATAACACGGGAAGAAATCGAATCATTCTGGGAAAACAAATCAAACTTAATATCTAAAAAGCGACCGGCAACTCTAAACTCGCAGCCCGTAAGCCGCGATCCGCAACCCGCAACCCGCAGCCCGCAACCCGCCATATTTGATCGCAACCACATTTTAGAATTTACCACTGGAAAGCCGTCAAAAGCATTCGGCGATTTGTATCAGCCGTTTGACAGTGAAAGATTCATCGCCAGACTTCCCGCACCCCCATATTCCTTTATCGACCGAATTGTATCCATCGAGCCTGAACAGTGGCTCCTGGAACCCGACGGATGGGTCGAAGCGGAATACGACGTAAGCCCTGATGCCTGGTACTTTAAAGCCAACAGAGCCCCTTTTATGCCCTATTGTATCATAAACGAAATAGCGCTCCAAACGTGCGGATGGCTGGCCGCATACATGGGATCAGCCCTTAAAAGTCAAAAAGACCTTAAATTCAGAAACCTTGGAGGAAATACGACCTTATATCAAAACATTCCGCCCGATAAAAATACCCTGACTTCTCGTGCCAGATTGACACAGGTTTCTAAGGCCGGCGATATGGTTATTGAAGAGTTTGATATTCAGGTTTTTCAATCCGGCTTAAAAATCTACCAGGGTGACACCAGCTTCGGCTTCTTCACCAGAGAAGCGCTGGCTGTACAAAAGGGCATTCATGGTAAGGACCAACAGACTTATGAACCGGGAGCCGGAAAAATAGAAAAGGCCGAATCATTTGCTATTAAACACGAACCGCCATTGACTCCTGACGATCAAGACGATGATAAAATTGATCGAGCACATTTTTTCTCAATGCCTGCCAAGGCTATTCTCATGCTCGACCAAATAGACATGTACGTTCCTGACGGCGGGCCATATGGCCTCGGCTTTATCCGCGGAATAAAAAAAGTGAACCCGGATGAATGGTTTTTCCAGGCACACTTTTTCCAGGACCCCGTATGCCCCGGTTCCCTCGGAATAGAATCTTTTCTGCAACTGATCAGGTTCATTGCCATAAATCGATTCAAACACCTTGAAAACAGCCATCGTTTGGAGCTGTTAACACAAACTCCTCACAACTGGATTTATCGTGGCCAGATTCTTCCGCAAAATAAAAAAATTGAGGTTGAAGCTGTGGTCACTCAAATGTCCGACAAACCGAATCCTGAAATTATTGCAAATGGATACTTGAAAGTTGATGGACTTTATATATATAAGATGGACAACTTCGGTTTTAGACTGGTTCCGGTAAAGTAGGTGTTTAGAGATATCATATAAACAATTTGTTGTTGCTCTCAGCTGGCAGTTTTTAAGTTAAAAGATGATGTCACGAGTTGCGAGTTGCGAGTTGCTAATCGAAAACAATCTTTTTTTATAACCCGCAACACGGAATCCGCAACAGGAACCATTGATCCAGCAATTTTTATTCACTGATATTAAAGAGCCGAATTCAGATATTCCGGCTTTAAGGTGTTATGCTTTACTCCAAAGTTTATATTGATGCTTTCGGCTATGAACTGGCCCCCAACGTGGTCACATCGGATGATCTTGAAAAGCGGCTTGAACCACTTTATGAGGCGCTTCATTTTCAAAAAGGTCAACTAGAGGCGTTAACCGGAATCCGAGAGCGCCGGTTCTGGAATCCTGGCTACAAGATGTATGAAGGTGCAGTAAAAGCGGGGAAAAAAGCCATTGAGAATTCAGGTATTGCCCCTGAATCTATCGGAATGCTTATCTATGGCGGGGTATGCCGAGACAACCTGGAGCCTGCCACTGCCTGTTCAGTAGCTCACGGGCTGGGCCTGGGGTCGGATACCCAGGTTTATGATGTTTCCAATGCCTGTCTGGGTATTTTAAACGGAATGGTCCAGATTGCCAATGCCATTGAACTCGGACATATGAAAGCAGGGGTGGTTGTATCCTGTGAATCTGCCCGCCAAATCGTGGACATCACCATTGATCGCCTCCTTGCCGCAAAAGATATGGAAATGTTTAAAAAAACCGTGGCCACACTTACAGGAGGGTCAGGTGCGGTGGCGGTGGTGCTTACCGATAAACTGCTTTCCGATAAAGGACACCGTCTACTTGGTGGGGTGATAAGGAGTGCTTCAGAGCACTATAAGCTATGTCGCTGGGGGCCGAATACCGGTATTCCTTCAAACAGCCCCCAGATTATGGAGACGGATTCTGTGGGTGTTTTGCAAAACGGCGTTAAGCTGGGCATAGAAACGTTTAACGCTTTTAGAAATGAGCTTTCATGGCCGAATAACAAACCGGATAAAATCATCTGCCATCAGGTAGGCGCCACCCATCAAAATACCATCCTTGAGTCTATTGGAATTGATAAAAAAAAGGATTTCACCACCTTTAAGTATCTGGGAAACATAGGAACCGTATCTCTTCCGATTACCGCTGCCATTGCCTCAGAGCGTGAATTTTTAGCTAAAAATGATCTGGTCGGTTTTTTAGGAATCGGCAGTGGGTTGAACTGCCTGATGCTTGGAATTAAGTGGTAAGCTACGCGTTGCGGGTTGCGAGGTACGGGTTGCGGGGTACGTGGTGCGGGAGAAAGGTGTTTTGAATATCGAATATCGTAGCGCCAGGCGAAGTCTGGAGCGTTGGAATAGGTGGCGAAAGAGCCACATTTGAAATTCGCTGAAGGAGTCTAATGGGTTCAAAACCCATCCGGTAAGGGCTGTCACCCAAC
>JAXHVO010000087.1 GCA_034189135.1 Thermodesulfobacteriota bacterium
AGGTAGCCAAGATTTGATTTACTACTGGCTGCCATCATTTTGAACGGTAGTAATTTAATGAACGAACATAACCAACCGGCTGGCTCGTAAAACCATGACTTTTCGTTCAGGCACTATTTAGCTGAGGAGCTGTTTTAAATATTTGCGCACACATTGAGAGTTTACCTTTGAACCTCTTGCCCTTCTTTCTATCTTCCCAAGTAATTGTTAACAGAATAACCCCCACTTATAGGCAAAAATCATAAACCAACCTTCAGATACTAAAAATCGTCCCTAAAAATCATACTTTCGGACGATTACATTCTCCATTGAGTGGTTTATTTTTATATCGAAAACTTGATCAATTTTCTTTGAGAGGAATCTGACAATGGCAAAACAAAAAGTTTGACATGGTCCGGCGGACTATCAAATAAAGGTAAAAGGACATCTCGGAAGCCAGTGGTCTGATTGGTTTGCGGGTATGAAAATTGAATCCAAGGGAGCTTTTACAAACATAACAGGCAAAGTATTAGACCAACCCGCTTTGCATGGATTGATCGTTCGGATACGGGATTTGGGTTTACCTTTGATTTCAGTCATGACTATGGATATAGTTGGTGAGTTGTATGGGAAAGAAAGGTTGGAAGATTTTTTTAAGCAAGAGTCATTATCATAGTGAAAGCTATTCTTGTATGTTTTAAATCAGGCTTTTTTCCTATAGTTTAAATGAAATAATAGATTTCAAAAAACAAAGATGAAAATGAAAGGAGTTACCATGAAAAAGACAATTTTTGCTTTAGGCTTAATTCTATTAATATTCATGTCAATAACCGCTTTGGCTCAGGAAGGTGACAGGCATAAGGAGGATGGTTTTTCAGCACGTATAGAAGCGGGAGCCATATGGATTAATACTACAGATCAGCTTTTTGTGGATGACAAAAATGAAAAGACGGATAATTTAAACGACGAAGCGGACAGTTTCAATATAGCCTTGCCCGCGCTTATGTTTGATTTGAGGTATAAATTTCGAGATGCAGACACGGAAGTTTATCTTGGAACACCTTTGAAAGAATCCAGGACAGCCTTGACCTTGGGCTTAACACAAACTTTCATCGACAAAAGCAAGCTGGACGTTTCTGTTTTTGCCGTGAATATGGCTGAAGTGTGGGAAAACCCATATGTTGCAGGAGTGGATAGGGATGAAACAGATGTCGAAGACGTCGGTTTTACAATAGATTACGATCGCATATTGGATACAGGACTTAACCTTTATTACAGATATAATTCGGTAGACGTGGATGTAGACGTTATCGGAAGCCTGTTTAATAACCTGAAAAGAGATGGGGTAATCCATACCACAGGTCTTGGCTACATGATAGATCTCGAAAAAAGTAACATAATAATTCCCGGCTTTGAGTATTCCAAGGCCGACATGGACGGAGAAAGCAACAGCTACAATGGTTACAGGATTAAACTCGGATACAAGAGAATGAATAAAGATTACATCGTAAACGCCTTTGTCTCGGCCGACAAAAAAGAGTATGACAAAACGCACCCTATATTTAACAAAACCAGGGACGAAAAAGGATACTCTGCTATGGCAATTTTCACACTACTCAATCCACTCGGTTATGATAAATTTTTCACCAATTTTATAGCCGGCTGCGGCTACTCGGACTCCAACATAGATTTTTTTGATAAACGCACCTATGTCAGCGGTGTAACTATAGGCTATAATTTTTGAAAAAATGAGTCCACTCAATACCCTTGAATTTGGAATAAGGAGAATTCTTAATGGCTAAGCACAACTGTGAAAAATGTGGTTTCAGGGCAAGATATGACAATAATTCCAAATCGTTTTTAGGCCGGTTATGGAAATGGCACATTAGCTGGTGTCCCGGATGGAAGGGACATATAACATCTCTTCCCAGTGATGAAAGAACTGTATTAGCTGAAAAGTATGATTTAAAAAAATACAAATAATTTTATTATGGATTATAATTATTCATTGCGGAGATGCCGGAGAATTTATGTCAATTATCGGGGTTTGTGTTTCAATAGAAAAATAGGTGGGACATCATCCGAGTGTAAAGAATATTTAATTTTCTTCAAAACAAAACCTAACACGCATTTTCCGGGTGGTTGTCCGGGAAATGATACATGTGATTTGAAAAACAAGAGGAGATAAAATGAGCAAAGTAAAAAATGAGGTATCATCGTTAGGGGCAGCGCTTGCATTTCTAAAAGGCAAGACATGATCAGAATCGCTGTCGGGAGTCCTCGACCAGGCATTCAATCACCAGTTGAAACTCGAGGAGAAGGCCTCGATGCCCTTAGCAGGCGGAATAATGCAGCATGGCTACCAGTGCGGCATGATTTGGGGCGCGGTGCTTTCCGCAGGGGCACAGGCCTATCGAATTCTTGGCCCGGGTCCGCAAGCTGAAACTGCGGCAATTAATGCAGCACAAAGGCTTGTGGAATCCTTCCGTGCTGACAACAACCATATAAATTGCCTCGAAATAACTAATATAGACAAATCATCATCAACTATGAAGATGATTATGTATTTTATTGTAAAAGGTGGGACTATAGGCTGCATGCACAGGGCAGCTAAATATGCCAAGGCAGCATTTAATGAGATAAATATCGCTCTTTCCGAAAAACACATAGAAGCACCCTCGCCACCGGTAAGTTGCACGGCAATGCTGGCACAAAAGATGGGCGTATCCGATATGCATACGGTCATGGCGGCGGGATTTGCGGGTGGTATCGGCTTAAGCGGAGGTGCCTGTGGGGCATTGGGAGCCGCGATATGGATCATCGGAATAAGCAGCCTCAAGGAAGGTCCTGGTAAAATTAAATTTAAAAGCCCCGGAGCCATAGCTGCGATTGATAGATTTATGAAATGCACCGACTTTAAATTCGAGTGCTCCGAAATAGTCGGCCAGAGATTTGAGAATATCGACGACCATGCCGGCTATTTGCGCGATGGAGGCTGCTCGAAAATTATTGAAGTATTAGCTGCTGAATGATCTGCAGGATAAGCTTTCTTGAAAGGCGGGGAGTTGCGGTTTTAGTCATAGACCACCGGTGAATCCGGCGGTCTATGACTTGTGATTTGAGATTTCTCTGATCTTCATTTTTTGCTGTTTAAAAATACAAGATTTCCGTCAGTATTAAGCTTAGCCTGACGGCTATGGCGTGTAGTGGACAGGAAGATGAACTATCATTACTACTTTTACCGATGACGTTAATATAGTGTCTGTCAAAATCGAAAATGAAAAGATTAAGCGCTGTACCTTATCGACGCTTAAGCCGAGTTGATACATCAAGGCATAAATTGCGTAGATGCGATGTTCCCGGCAATTTGTTGGCAGGATTAAAACTCTTCTTAAAAAGCTGAGCCACTGTGAGTGTTTCCAGCGTGCCTTCAAGATAGAATGTGAATGTGGCCGGGTCGCTTTCAAGACGTTTAAGAAACCGGTCTGTCGCCTGGCAATCAAACAGTCCGGCCGTCCATGCAGCCAGTCCGCGAAGGGCCGGGTCCGGCGATTTCAAATAGGGGCAAAGCAGATGGATAGAATTCTTTACAAAATGAGACCTGGCGTGTGCTAGCCTTCCGATACCCCATAAAACCCCACGTTGCAGAATTTCATGTTCGATATAATTTGCGTCAGGTACAATATAGGATAAGAGTATGTGATGATACTCTTTGGCAAGTCCTTCGTGCCTGGCCGTGATTTCGCCCATGGCCTCCGGGGATCCCCAGCCGATTCCCCCGGACTCGTCATTAAGGTTCCAGAGCAAACGACGCATCACCACCCGGGCAGATTCCAGGTCATGATCGGCAAGGTCCTGAACCACCACGCCCATGGCGGTAACCGCCCGCCATTTGATCAGTTCATCGCTGTTGTAGAAGAAAGAGAAAAGCGGGTTGACCACCGCTCTGGCAGAAAACCCGCTTATGTTTAATATGTCTTTTTCAAAATCGGTATTATGTAACAGGTCAAAAACTTTTTTTTTAAGCTGTCTGCCACCCATGATTCATCTTATTTGGAGACCTTCAAAACATTCCGTTCGGCAAAGGGCTCTATTCTTCTTCCCAGTATATGCAGTCCTCGGGACAATTTTTGATGGCTTCATCAACATCGGTCTCAGGATATTGCTCAAGCTCACTAACCTCTATAAAACCAATATCATTCAGCCTGAAAACCATAGGGCACATCTCAATACATCCGCCGCACAAAGTGCACTGGCCGATATCAACCACCGGTGTTTTTTTATCATCTCTCAAACACAAAGCAAATTAATGAAATATATTGTTAATCAAGTAAACCCCACTTAAAACAAAACAGTGGGGCTATAGCTATAATCTATGATCAATGTTACCAGGCCCTCCGCATTCAGGCGTGTAACAGGTAACGTTCAAAAAATCGCACTTTTTCTTACACTGGGGGCATGCTTCAGGAGGCTCAGCTGCTGTAACTAGAAACCCACAATTGCCACATTTCCAGTAAGTAAGGCCGCATCCCGGGCAGATATCCCCGTCAAACTTGCCTTCAGCCGTATACCCGCAGTGGGCACACACCATTTTTTTTTGTTTATCGGCCATTTCTTTTACCTCCCGAATCTTCGATTTCTTCTTGAGCTCTATTCGCTTTATAAACTCTAAAAAGTGAACACTTTATACTCCGGATTCACCATCATATCGACAAGTACGGAGCCCCCGGATATCACAGATCCCGGCAGGCATTCGTCCGGTGAAATGAGTCGTTTATCCGCACACGCCGCACATACATGAATCGGGGTATTTCTTTCAATGAGTTTGTCCAAAAGGTCTTTCATATGTTCTCCGGTGGATGATCGTATTCCCTGGGCCATGCCGAATTGGGCCCAGTGAACCGCATCATCGATGAGGAACACCTCAACGTGGTGACCCTTTTCTGCGGCGATGCTGGCAAATTGAACGGCCCGGGTGGCCGCACCCGATTTCTCAAATCCCTTGGAAATGACGAATACAAATTTTTCCATCTTGGTTTCCTTTTATTCTGCATAAAATTTGTCAACCAGACATATAAAGCAAAGCGATAAAACCAAAAAAACACTTGATAAGCTGTTAAATTTTCGGCTTAAAATATGGTTTACATGGCCCGGGCGATTTTCCTTCCCAGCTCATAACAGGTGTTGATGGCGTCCTTATCGGGAACATATTTTACCTTTACCCCGGCATCAATGACTTCAAATTTCATGGCCTCAAGCTCTTGGTTAATCAGCTTGACTGCTTCCCCACTCCATCCGTAAGAGCCGAAGGCTGCTCCTATCTTGTTTTTTGGCCTTAGACCTTTGATGTATGTCAAAATATCTGCTACAGTAGGAAATATCTGATTGTTCAGCGTTGGAGAGCCGATGATCACTGCCTTTGCATCCAAAATCTCAGTGATGATTTCGCTGCGATGTGAGCTTCTGATATGGATAGGTTTTGCCGGAACTCCCTCACTGGCAAGTCCTGAGACGATGGCTTCCGCCATGGCTTCGGTACTGTGCCACATGGTTTCGTAAATAACGACCGCCTTTTTTTCAGCCTCCTGTTTGCTCCATTTTACATAGGCGTCGATTATTTTGCCGGGATTTCTCCAGAAAATACCGTGGTCAGGGCATACCAGGTTAAATTCGAGTCCGAGGCTGGTCACGGTTTCCACCAGTTTTAAAATCTTAACCGTATACGGAAGCAGGATATTGGCAAAATATTTTTTTGCATGAAACATTATCTCGTCGCCAACTTCGTCATCGAATTTTTCCGGACCTGCATAGTGCTGACCAAAGGCATCACTGGAGAAAAGAATTTTATCTTCCTTGACATAGGTGAACATGCTATCCGGCCAGTGAAGCATCCTGGTTTCGAGAAAGGTCAGGGTTCTGTGACCGATATTAAGCTCTTCACCATTTTCCACCGCATGGTAATTCCATTTCTGCCTGAAATGACTGGAAAGGTTTTTATATCCCATCTTGGAGCAATACAGCGGTTTGTCTTCTCCGACCCGATGCATGATTCTGGGCAGTCCCCCGGAATGATCCATTTCGGTATGGTTGCTGACCACCAGGTCGATTTTTTTGGGATCAATCACCTGAGATATATTTTCCAGGAGCTGATCGGCAAACTGTTTTTTAACCGTATCGATAAGCACCACCTTTTCGTCCACAATTAAGAAAGCATTATAGGTGGTTCCCGCATAGGTTGAATAGCCGTGAAAATCCCTGATATTCCAGTCGGTGACCCCGACGCTGTAAATTCCCTTTGCTAGCTCTAAAGGTTTCATGTTGTTTCCTCTTATTATTCTTTTTCAAAATCGTCCTTAGCAGCGCCGCACACCGGGCATTCCCAGTCGTCCGGTACATCTTCCCACTTTGTTCCCGGCTCAACGCCACTGTCAGGGTCGCCTTGCTCGGGGTCATAAACATAACCACAAATCGTACATACGTATTTATCCATTGTTTCCTCCTTGCTTGAATATTGTGTGAGTTAACGGAGTGCCATAATGAGAAAGTAGAAATATGGCTTTCACGTGTTCAACGATTAAACTTACTTCAGTGCCACTCATTTCTTATTTCAAGTTTCCAATTTCCAACCTTGAGCGGCTGTTTATCATCTTTATTTATTAAAGCTGTTGTATGCAACCAAAGTTTCTTTGGTCCCTTCGCCAGTCTCAATTTTTTCCAAAACCGGTGTATGTGCTTAAACGCCGGCATCGAAAGTGCACTGGTTAAAATCAATCTCCTGGCCGCACCCACTGCACTTATGGGACTTGTCAAATTCGTCAGAAAATATTTCCTTTTCTTCTCCGCAATTGGGGCATTGACATTTAAACGACTTAAGGTTTTTAAACTGTTCATAGCCTGGACAATGTTGTGGTGTGGACATCATAAGCCTCCTTTTTTGTCTTTGGTAAGTTTCTTTAGCAGGCCAGGGTTCGTTATAATTTTTTTACAATTTCTTTGCCATAATCCTGGGCCATTTGAACACCTCCACCAAGAGATGCTGATTTAAGCCTCAGAGGACCGCTTACCATGGTCATCTTAAAAATATTTTCCATTGTATCAAAAATACGACCCGGAGCTTCGCCGCTCCAACCAAAGGCGCCAAAAGCGCCGCCGACCTTTCCTTCAAGATTCGCCTTTTCAGCCAAAAAAAGCAAGGTTTTCATTCCCTGCATCATATCTCCATGGTAAGTGGCTGACCCGAAGACAACGGCGTCATAACCGTCAAGATCGGTTTCTTTTTTTATTTCATTTGTTTTTACCACAGATGCCTCATGGCCGGCAATACGAATTCCTTCGGCAATCAGCTCGCCTATCTTTTTGGTAGAACCGGCCCTTGAAGCATATGCAATCAGTGCTTTTGCCATTTTTTTCTCCCCTATTAAAGTCTTTTATCTGTACCTTCGAATCCGCAATCCGGTGTGTAACAGGTATTATCAACAAATTCACATTTTTCTTTACATGAAGGGCATTCCTCAGGCGGTGTGTCTGCTTCGAGTGCGTAACCACAGTTTGAGCATTTCCAGTTTGCCATTGGGATCACCTCCTTATTTACTTTTTTATGACTTTCTCGGTTGTTTTAGCTTTTCCACAAACCATGAAGGTTACAGTAACCTCTTGCCGTTAACTGGTTGGCTTCAACATTAAATGTCGCTTCCGGTGCATCGCCCGGACTTAAAAACTGCCTGTATGCTTTCCCGTCTGCGATGATCTCAATCCATTCAATGTAGTGTTTTTCTTCCATTGGATGGGCCACATCACCGACTTTAACTTTTACGCCTCCGGCGATTTTTTCACTAACCGGGACATGTTTTTCTTTTGCAGCATCGACGGTGTTTTCTTTCATCAGCTTCATGGGCTCACCACAGCATACCAGTTCACCTTGTCCACCGTGCACCACCTCTACAATGTTTCCACAAGCTTCGCATTTATAAACTTCGAGTTTTTCCGCCATGATTTTTCTCCTTATTTTTATGGTTAAGTAATTTAGTAATGGTCTTCTTTCCCACCAAATGTGTTTTGGTTAGTAATTCTCACCCAGAAGCTCAAAGTGAGCCTGGGGATGCGCGCACGCCGGGCAGGCACCGGGGGCTTCTGTACCTTCATGTAGATAACCGCAATTGCGACAGCGCCACACCACCGTTTCATCCTTTTTAAACACCTTGCCTGTTTCGATATTGGCGGCAAGATCGTTGTATCGTTTTTCATGTTGTTTTTCCGCGACCGCAATTGCCTCAAATATGGCAGCAATTGAATCGAACCCTTCTTCGCGGGCAACCTTTGCAAAACCGGGGTACATCGTCGTATGCTCATAATTTTCTCCGGCAGCCGCTTCCTTCAAGTTTTCCAGGGTGGTGTCGATCACCCCGGCAGGAAATGCGCCGGTGATTTCTACTTCACCGCCTTCCAGCAATTTAAAAAGCCTTTTGGCATGTTCTTTCTCTTGATTCGCCGTTTCCTCAAAAATTGCCGCCATCTGGACATACCCTTCTTTTTTCGCCTTGCTGGCAAAATAGGTATAGCGGTTTCTTGCCTGGGATTCGCCGGAAAAGGCGGTTAAAATATTTTTTTCAGTTTGTGTTCCTTTTAAATTTGCCATTGGTATGTTCTCCTTTTTGTTTTTAGATAGTTATAAGCACAATTACGAAGAAGGGCGACCCCCATTGGTCACCCTTCTTTCCACCAGCCTTTTTTTATATGATTTTGTTTTTCATCCTCAGCCAATCGTTTCAATTTGTATGCATAATCACGCAGAATTCCGTAAAGAATTCCACAGCCATTGTCTTCCCTGTCAATATCTCCCTTGTTTGCCAGGTTTATCATTTCTTCAGCCAATTGCAGTGTATTTTTAATGTTTCGATCGCAGGCTTTCACGTATATATATCTCAGGGAGTCATTTATTTAACAACATGGTCAATATCAAACAGATATAGCCATTTTGATAATTATTAATATCAAGATTTATGCCATTGATGAAAAAATACATTATTTTTTTATAAAACCCTAACAGACAGGGTTTTGTGAAGGTTTAAGCCGTTTTCAGATAAATTAGACAAAAGGCAAAAGATTCGTTTTTTCCCCCACCACAAGACATATGCTTTTGATTCTATTGTCCAAAAACCCGTAATTATCTAAATTAATAAAACAAATTGTATTTTTAGTTGTCTCAAATTGAATTGCGATACAAAATTGTCTCATAAGACAGATGAGGAAATATCTGACGTATTTTTTATACTGTTTTTTATAAATTTTTATGCCCAACTGGCCACAACGAAGTATGAAACCTAAGGCTCGACCGGGGAATCGCCTATGGGCCAGTTACAATACTTAACAATCCTATCTGGAAATAAACGTACGGCAGCTATCTCGCTTCAATTAGTTTTAAGCCAACTCCAGGGGACAGAATCCCACGGTGACGTTGATCGTATCTGCCTGTATGGGTTTAACTGAGAATATAGGGGGCGTGTAACACACTGACCTTATATATTAAGTATTGTAACTGGCCCATAGGCGATTCCCCGGTCGAACCGAGCTAAAATGGAAAAGGGAACGTGTACGGAGTGTTGTACTTATTTTTTAAGGCTTGTGCGGGCAAATGAGTGCTTCCCCAGACGAGCATCTAAAAATCATTAAAGCGGAACAGATTGATGACAACGACTATAACACTTTCCCTTTCATGAAAACGTCTCCCGGGCTTTGGCCTGTCGTTGATTATGCTGTTAGCAACTGACTCATATAAAAGCAGATAATAGCCTTGACAGGGAGCGACTGTTTCATTATTAATAAACATGTTTAATCAATAAGCATGTTTATGGGAATTAAGCGTATGAACCAACGTGAAACAGCAAAATCTGAAACTCACCAGCTGATTCTTGGCACTGCTAAAAAACTCTTTCGGGAAAAGGGGGTCGAGCAATGCACCATGAGGAGTATTGCCAAGGAGGCAGGCGTTTCTGCGGCATCGGTGATTGTCCATTTCAAAAACAAAACCGCCCTGCTGGAAGAGGCTCTTTATGAAGATATCGAACGTACCATTTCACAAGCCGTTGCAACCATGCCTGCTGAAGGGAGTCTGACTGAACGACTCATGCACCTGGCAAAAACCATGTTTGTTTTTTATGGTATTCATAAAGAACTCTACCGTATCTTGATACGGGATACGGTATTTGAGCCGGAAGAGAACAGCCCTCACCTGACCCGGCAGTTGGAGCATTACCTGCAGTTTTTCGGTGAGCTGATTAAGCAGGAAAAGAGGATAGGCAATATTCGTCCTGATGCAGATGCACATATCGCAGCTGAATCACTTTTTGCCTTATACTTCAAAGGACTTATGGATTTTTTGCGCAACCCGGCGATAACTGTAGAAACCGCTCTGGAAAAGCTTTCTGCCATAGCAAACCAGCACTTGACAGGCATCATGATTGTTAAGGAGAAAAAATGACCACCGTTCACCGGAAGTTCGAAACCTGGTTTGCTGAATTTGCTGCATGGGTCTATGAAAGAAAATATGCGGCACTTGCCTGTATGCTTCTGATGACCCTTGGTTTGGCCATTCAGATACCGAAACTTACCATCGATACCCGTGACGAAAGCCTTTTTCACCACGATGATCCGGCATTGATCGCCTACAACACCTTTCGGGACACATTCGGCCAGGATGACATGTTCATCATTGCCATGAAACCGCAAAATGGTTTGACTAAAGATTTTTTTGCTACATTATACCAGATTCACCATGAGCTGGAAGCTTCGGCTCCCTATCTGGACGATATCACCAGCCTGGTCAATGGACGAATCATCAGGGCCGAAGGCGACACACTTATAGTGGAAAATCTGATGAAAAGACCGCCGAAAACAGATATCGAGCTCCATCGGATACTAAAACTCATTAATCACTACCCGCTTTATGAAAAATTGCTGGTGTCTAAGGACAGGTCCATTATTTCTATTTTTATTAGGGCTCAGGCTGTCAAGAAGGTCTCGGAAGATGAGCTTTTAGCTGGATTTGAGCAGGAGGGGTCACAGAAAATCAATAACCGGCGTATTTATCTGAGCAACGCAGAGAATGTCAAAATTTATGAGGCAATCCGTAAGGTGGCAGCAAGGTACCAAGGCCGGGGAATCGAATTTCATTTCACCGGAACACCGGCATTCGTCGCTGAAATTCAAAAAGGCATTGAAGAAGATATGAAAATCATGCTTCCCTTGTCATTTTTTATGATTGTCCTTTTTCTTGCTATCCTTTTCCGAAGGATTTCGGGGGTCATCTATCCATTGGTTATTGTGTCCTTTTCTCTCGTATCCTGTCTGGGTATTATGGCGATGGCCGCAATGCCTATTACCAATGCCAGTCAAATTCTGCCGATATTTCTTATTGTAGTAGGCATTGGCGACAGTGTCCATATTCTAACAATTTTTTACCGGCTCCATCGCAACACAAACGATAAACGCCGGGCTATCATCCAGGCCGTGAGGTATGCCGGGTTGCCGGTGTTGATGACCAGCGTGACCACCGCATGCGGTCTGGTATCCTTTGCTTGGGCGGATGTAGCAGTTATCGCACAACTCGGCTACATTGCGCCTGTAGGCGTCATGCTGGCTTTTTTTTATACAGTGGTTTTGTTACCGGCCTTGATTGCCGTATTCCCCATTAGACAGGCCAAATCATTTCCCAAAGACAAACAGCTAATTGCGGATCGGCTATTTGACGCGATTGCTCGAGTAACAACGCGGCGTCCAATGGTTATGGCCCTTATTTCAACGGTCATCTTAGTGGTGGTCGGTTTCAGTGCCTTTTCTGTTCGGTTTTCCCATAACGCTCTGACCTGGTTTCCCCAAAATGCCCCCATCCGGGTTTCAACAAATCTACTCGATAACATCAATGGCGGCACTGTAATGCTTGAAATAACAGTCGATTCCGGCACGGAAAACGGTCTGTATGATCCGGATCTGCTTCGGAGGCTGGATGAAGCGGCAGCCTTTGTGCCAGGTGTAAAAGTACACGGTATTCAGGCGGGCAAAGCCTGGTCCATTTCCGACGTGCTAAAGGAAATTAACCGTGCCCTGCATGAAGATCGAAATGACGCCTATCGGGTGCCGACTAAACGGGAAACGATTGCCCAGGAGCTGATTTTATTCGAATCAAGCGGAAGCGAAGACCTTGAAGATTTTACCGACAGCACCTATCAAACCGCGCGTCTTTCTATCCTCGCTCCCTTCACCGACTCCGTTCTGTACAAAGATTATGTGGAAAAAGTCAAAGGGTATCTCGACAAACAGTTTCCCCATGAAACCGTTATCCTGACGGGACATATGGCCCTTTTTGTGAAGATCACCAAAAACTTTATCACCAGCATGGCCAAAAGCTACGGTTTTGCATTACTGGTCATCACCTTTCTGATGGTGCTGATGATCGGGCGCATACGGATCGGGCTGATGAGCATGGTTGCCAACGTGGTCCCGATCATCTGTATTTTCGGGATCATGGGGTCCTGCCGTATCCCATTGGATATGTACACGATTATGATTGGCAGCATTGTTCTGGGGCTGGTGGTGGATGATACCATTCAATTTCTTCACCACTTCCGCAGAGCCTATGATGAAACAGCGAGTGTTGAGTTCGCAGTACGCGAAACCCTGCATTCCACCGGGCGGGCTTTGGTGATTACCAGCCTGGTGCTCTGTGGCGGCTTTTTTATCTACACGACTTCATACCTGACGAGTAATGTACGGTTTGGTGTGTTAACCGGCAGCGCGGTGCTTTTTGCCCTGGCAGCGGATTTTTTCCTGGTACCCGCCTTACTCAGTCTGGCGTATGGGAAAAGGACGTCTATCCCTTAAAGCAATTCTGTGGGTCTTCACATTCATCTGTCCTCCAAAAATAGATAGATTCCGCTTTTCGTTTATTTTTCCGGACCAACGTTCGATAAAATTTAGCGGCGATTGCAACACGGGTTGTTGTAAGAGTCTTTTTTTTCAATAAATGCTAAAGTGTACCCTGCTAAAAGCCGATATGATAAACAAATTGGCATGCAAGATTTGCACGTCATAATGAGCAGAAAGATTAGATATCAACCACCCAAACTTGCTGAGAGGTAAAAAAATGCGTAATTTGCAGTTCAAACACAAACTGACTTTACATGTGTGCTTTTTAGTTGCTTTCACCATGATTGTTTCCACCATCATCGTCTCATTTACGGTAAACCGGCAAAATAAAAAAATAAGCTACCAATCGCTAAAAAAGACCTTTGTGGTGATCCATCATACCTTAACCGATCTCAGCAAAAAGACGCTTCACAATGCCAGACAGATTATTCCCGCCACCAATCTGGGTAGCAAGATCAAATTCCTCGGAGATTATCATGACAACATTGAAATGACACGCAATACTTATGAGGAAATCACCCGACAGCTCTATTCGGCAGTGCTGGCGAATCAGATCTGGCAGTTGGCGGTTTATGATATGAATTCCAACCTTAAGGCCTTCGTCCGGTTTCACCAGGATTACATATTGGCAGGTTACTGTTACCATAAAGATGGAAAACCGGTGTATAATTTGGCCAAACTTAAACCGGGAGAGCAAATTGGAAATAACTGGCAGCAAACTGAACAACTGGCGAACCAAACCTCCTTGCAGGTGGGAAAGGCACCTGAAAAGGACGGGGTAAATTACGTATCTTTGGATGGTTTCGCAGGAATTGCCGGAACGGCGCTGGCAAAGGCTAAATTTTATATGGAAGATTCCGATGAACCGGTTTTGAAGCCCACCGGTTTTGTTGCAGCGGTGCGCAGGCTTGATCAGGGATTTATGTCACGTATTCACCAGTTTACCGGTTCAGAAATCAACATATTCACCCGAAAGGGATTGAGTATCGGAACACTTCCTGATTTCAATACGCTAGATATTAGAGCATTTTCCGGATCGGAAAAAAAAGAAAAGGTCGAAGGGCATACCATTGCCTTTGAAGAAACCTCGGTAAACAAAAAACGCTTTTTAAGGGGAACATTGATTCTTGAAGGGCATCGGAAACCGGCTGGGGCGATTGCTGCTCTGTATTCACTTGACATTGCCTATGCCAATACATTGCAGATGGTGAAACTGCTTGCAGGAGTGGCGTTACTTTGTGTCCTGGCAGCCACACCTTTTACCATGATGCTGATCCGAACCGTTACCCGGCCCATCAACACCATAATCGACGGTTTGCGGAGCGGGGCCGAGCAGGTTGCCGCGGCGGCCGGGCAGGTTTCCTCGGCCAGCCAAACATTGGCCGAAAGCGCCTCAAAACAGGCATCATCTCTGGAAGAAGGCTCTGCTTCCCTGGAAGATATTTCAACCATGACCCAAGAAAACGCTGCAAAGGCCCATGAAGCAGATACTCTAATGAAAGAAGCCCAGGTGGTCGTCGGCAGGGCCAACGAATCCACCGGTGCTTTGACCGAATCGATGGCGGAAATATTCAAGGCCAGCGAAGAAACCTCAAAGATCATCAAAACCATTGACGAGATCGCCTTTCAAACCAACCTGCTGGCACTCAACGCAGCAGTAGAGGCAGCGCGAGCCGGTGAAGCCGGGGCCGGTTTTTCAGTGGTGGCTGATGAAGTACGTAATCTGGCCATGCGTGCTTCCGAGGCGGCGAAAAACACAACGACACTTATTGAAGGCACCTCCAAAAAGGTCCAACAGGGCGGTGAACTGGTGGGTAAAACCAATGAGGACTTTTCCGCGGTGGAAACCACGGCAAGCAAGGTTGCCGTTCTGGTCAATGAAATTGCTGCTGCCTCCAATGAACAGTCCCAGGATATCCATCAGGTCAATGCCGCCGTGTCGGAGGTGGATAAGGTGGTTCAGCAGAACGCATCCAGCGCAGAGGAGTCGGCCAGCTCCTCCGAGGAAATGAGCGCTCAGGCCCAGCAAATGAAACGCAATGTGGAAAAACTGGTCCAATTAATCGGCAAAACAAGCAAAAAAAACGGCCAACAGGGAAAAAAAAGAAAACCCCGAGAGGTTGCGGCACAAAACGTTTCAGGCAAAATAGAAACGCGTCCGCCTTCGGCTTCAAAAAGGATAATTTCTCCTAGCCAAGTTCTGACCATAGAAGATGCCGACTTTCAGGACTTTTAACGGCATCGCCTGATACAGCGCCAAAGGGCATTCGGTGGTGCAGTCCGATTAATTTGGCTGATGCCCCTTCCGCCGAATCGCACCCTTACTGCAGCAAAAAACCTTACGGCGGTTTTTTTATATATGAGTTTTTGATCGTTTAAAACGGAATATATTTATGTCAAACTATATGTACGCTTGAATGTCAAAAGGGCATCTCATAAAAATCAGTGCATGTACTTTTTGATTGAATTTCAAGAACCCGGCTTTTAATTAGGCATGAATGCCTGTTATAGAGCACTGAAAATGCTCAATTAGAATCGATTTCAGTTCCAGAATTAAATGATCAGGGAGTTTCTTATCATTGGCCTTTTTGGTGAACCGTTTGCGCTTTAATGATTGTTAGTGGTTCGACCGGAGAAATGCCCATTTACCCGGATCAGCCTTAACAAATAAGTCCAGCACTCCGTACACGCCTCCTATCTTCTCAGCGAAATCCATACAGAGAGAGATGATCAGCGTTGCCGTGGGGTTATGTCCCTTGAGGCTGGTTCAAATCGGATCTCAGCGAGATAGCTGCCGAACGCCGGTTTCTCAAAACTATCGTTAAGGCTGATCCGGGTAAATGGGCATTTCTCCGGTCGAACCGAGTAGAGATCGAAAAACTCCCCGACCCATCAATTAAATAATTCAAAACGCTTCATGCCTGAAATATACTCTTGATCCTATCTATTATCCGTTTCATCGCGCTTTCTTTGCGTAATTATTCTTTCATGTTTAAGATGTATGGTCAGAGAAATAAAAAAAGCAAACTTGTTCAAAGGAGGAAAATCATGGGTAAAAAAATCTCCAGACGAAACTTTCTGACCATTTCAGCGATGATTGCTGCGGGTGTTGCCCTCGATTTAAAGAAGATTTCGGCTTACGCTGGCAGCATGGGGCCCAAAAAGGATTATCCCACAGTGATCATTGGTGCAGGTCTGGGCGGATTGTGCTGTGGTGCCTACCTGGCAAAGCAGGGGATCCCGGTCACCGTAATGGAGCAACATAGTGTGCCCGGAGGGTATGCAACGTCTTTTGATCGAAAAGGAGGTAAGTTCACCTTTGAAGTATCACTACACGGTTCATCCATTCATAATAATACATCGGCGCAGATTCTTGATAATATTGGCGTCCTGAAAAAACTGGAACTGGTTCGACTCCCCGAGGTTTATCGCCTGAAAACCCCCAACCTTGACATTTCAGTCCCACAACAGGATCCGGAGGCCTATATTCGACTTGTTGCAGAGCATTTTCCGGATGAAAAAAACGGAATACAGGGTTTTGTACAGGAAATGCTCAGTATTTCCGATGAAGTTGCCGACTATGACCGTAAGGGAAAATGGTTTAAAACCATATTTAAAATTATATTCCCGCTCCAGTATCGACATATGTGGAATGTACGCAACAAGACCCTGGCTGATTTGATAAACGAATACGTTAAGGATCCGGCTCTTCAAGGGGTCCTGGCCGGCTTGTGGGGTTACTACGGACTGCCGCCTTCAAAGCTATCAGGGTTTTACTATGCGAACGCGACCGGCGGGTATCTCAAGAACGGATCCTACTATTTTAAGAATCGATCCCAGGATTTGAGCAATGCACTGGCCGGAGTGATCGAAGATTCCGGTGGAAGGATCATATACGACACGCCGGTGGAAAAGATCCTGGTGGATAGACATTCTGTGCAGGGGGTGGTTGTATCCGGCGGAGAGACCATTTCCGCGTGTGCGGTGGTGAGCAATGCCAGCGGATTTACCACTTTCAAGGCAATGCTGCCTCCAAAGGTCGCTCCGGCCGAATATATGAAAAAGCTGGAAGGATATCGGCCCAGCATTTCTTCCTTTATTGTGTGGCTCGGATTAAACCGGGAATTAAGAGGTAAAATCGATGCATACAGCACTCATGTGTCTTCTGGCCGTGGGGCTGAGGTCGATTATCAATCGTGTTTGAAGGGAGAAATCGAAAAAACAGGGTTCGCCGTCACCATCTATGATAACCTGTTTGAAAACTATTCACACCTTGGGACATCGACTCTCATGCTTCTTTCCCTTTCAGGTTATGAACCCTGGCGAAAATTCGAAGCCGATTATAGAGCCGGTCGAAAAGAGGCTTACAACAAAGAAAAGGATAGATGGACCGATATCCTCATCCGTCGGGCCGAGGAAATGCTTATTCCCGAGCTTTCTTCCATGATTGAGGTGAAAGAGGCGGCAACCCCCCTGACCAACTGGCGATACACCGGAAACACTGATGGAGCCATTTACGGTTTCGAGCAGTCGATGGACAATGCCTATATGAACCGAATCGACAACCGGACTCCTGTAAAAGGACTTTATCTGGCCGGCGCATGGGGAAATCCGGGTGGTGGCTACGTAGGGGCGTTAAGATCCGGAGAAGAAACTTTTCAGAAAATGATGGAGGATTGGGGAAAAGGATAAACAGGGGAAAGTGAGCGAGATGAAGATCGGAAATGTCTTTAATCATTTTTTTCTTTCTAATCCCTTTTATCGCGGGATGTTTGAATTGTTTGTTCTTATTGGAACGGGAATTTGTGGATTGGTTTTCTCCTGGACGAGGTTTTCCATTGTTCCAGTATCGAATATTTTCGGTGGTATTCTGATCCCCTTGGCTTTTGCGTTTCATTGGTGGACGGAGAAAGCTCATAAGCAGGCCCACGAAAAATCAGGAAATATCAAAAAGATAGTCATAACGGGTGTCTACGCAAAGATACGTCATCCATTATATCTCAGTCTTATACTCCAGAATATAGGTATTGCCCTTGCCTTTGGCGTCATAATTACTTTTGTTATGGCTTTGCTGACAATTATTCACTGGGTTGTCACGGCATTAAAGGAAGAAGCCGTGTTATTGCAGATATTTCCCCATGAATATATGCAATACAGGCAAAAGGTACGATGGCGGATGATCCCAGGAGTCTTTTGAGAAAACCGGGGAAGAAATACGGTCTTTTTTCACAACACTCGGCCTAAGGGATGGCGCAAAAAACTTCACTACTCCTAAGCCAAAGCCTATGACGCAATTTTCCATGATCAAAATTATCGATATATTAATAGGGGCCTAACGAATGAAAATAAAACGGATAATAATCGCATTCACCATACTTATAATGATTATTGTAGCAGGATTTTTCATAATACGATTGAGGTTTTCAACCCCATCGTTTGATGATTTGAATCAGGAAATGCAATATTTGGTTTCAAATTTAGTAGCGAAAAACAAATCGGTGAGAAATTGTGTTCTGTCTGTAATGAAAGGTGATGGATCTTTCTCTTGGTCAGGCGCAGCCGGAATCACCCATCAAGACGGTCAGGTCTCCATGACCAAAGACACGCCCATTTACCTTGCCAGTATTACTAAGCTCTATACTGCCACGGCAATCATGCGATTATATGAAAATCAAGCGCTCTCTTTAGATGACCCAATGTCAAGATATCTTCCGGAAAAGCTAATTCAGGGTATTCATGTGTATAAAGGGAAAGATTATTCTCACGAAATTACCATTAAAGAATTGTTGTCGCATACTTCAGGCATAGCAGATTACTATACCGAAAAACCGAAACAAGGGAAAAGCTTGTTTGAATTGGTCCTGGAAAAACCGGAACGGTCATGGACAGTAGATGAGACGATTGAAAGGGCAAGAAACAATTTGGAACCTAATTTTCAGCCAGGTACGGATGCATCCTATTCGGATACAAATTTCCAGTTATTGGGAAAGGTCATCGAGGCCATAACCGGTAAGCCACTTCACATCGTTTACCAGGACTTTTTCTTTCATCCTCTGGAACTCAAGTATACCTGGTTGGTCGGCCGCTCTGAACCACAGTTCGCTCCATTCGCTGCTCCAGCGGACGTATTTTATAAAGATTCGATTATTACGAACACCCGCTTAAGCATGGCCTACTGGGCTGATGGTGGCATTGTTTCTACAGCAGAAGAATGTATTATTTTTCTAAAAGCCCTGAATGAAGGTCGAATTGTCAGTGGAAACACGCTGGAGTTGATGCACAACTGGCGTCGATTGAAGAATCTTCCGTTTGAATATGGGTATGGAACAATGTATTTCAAGCTGCCCTGGTTTATCAATATAATGATGAAAGCCCCGCCGTTATGGGGTCATTCGGGATCGACCGGCTCATTCCTTTATTATTCCAAAGATCTGGATCTGTATATGGCAGGAACTATCAATCAGACAGAATTGAAGTCGACACCGTTTAGATTGATGCTAAGGGTGATGAAGGCGATTCAAGCGAAAAAGAAGCTTTGACAATCCAAACAGCCAACCAAAACGGTGCTATTTTTTTTCAATCATTACATCCACGAAGCACAGTCTCAGAATGAAACCGATGAACGTTATTTACAAACAACGACATCTGTGTTTTGTGGTTTTGTTCGCTTCTGATATAAAGATGGCCTTATTGATGTATTGCCTTAGAAAGAAATGGATGGTATCAAACAGGAACAACCCAGGAAAAAAAGAACATGGACCCAAAATTTGCAGTGATAAACCGAAGGCACGTGCTCAAAACCTTTTCCTATACCGCCCTCTTCAACACCGGTATTGCCATATTCCTAAGGTTTCTGGAATTCGGTGGCGGGTTTATGGAAACCTTCATCATTACCCAGTGTATCGGTATGTCTATTTGTGCCTGTATCTTGCTTGTCCATTTCCTTATTAAATCCGCCAATTTCTTTATCCAGATGGCTGCCATATTTATTGCCATGATTATCGGATCGGTTCTTGGAACCCTGTTGGGCACAGTCGCCTCGGGGATAGGTACTTCTATTTTTTTCCAAAAATACAGTTTGTTACAGATGACAATCCTTGGGATCGTGTTTGGGTCTATCATCAGCTATTTCATTGCCTCCCGGGAAACAATTTCTGCTAGCAAAACCCTAATCCAAGAAGAAAGAATTAAAAGACTCATTGGTGAAAAGAAAGTCGTGGAAAGCAACCTGAGGTTTCTCCAGGCCCAGATTGAACCTCATTTTTTGTTTAACACACTCTCCAACATCGTAAGCTTGCTCGAAACCGATCTGGAGAAGGGAAAATATATGTTGGAAGATCTAATTCACTATTTGCGGACATCACTTTCCAAAACTAGGAGTGACACAACCACCATTGGCCAGGAGATGGATATGATACGGGCTTATATCAATATTTTTAAAGTTCGCATGGGTAACAGGCTGCAGTACCAGGTCGATGTGCCGGAAAGCATAAAGGACATCCCGTTTCCCCCAATGTTGATTCAACCGTTGGTGGAAAATGCCATCAAGCACGGACTGGAACCAAAAATCGAGGGTGGAGAAGTGTTTATAGGAGGAGATAAAAATGAGGAAATCCTTCGGCTGGAGATAGCCGATACCGGTGTGGGGTTTTACGAAAAAAATGAATCGGGAACGGGTCTTTCCAACATCAGAGAGCGCCTGCAATCCATATATGGTGACAAAGGACGCTTGATATTAGAAGATAACCGGCCATGCGGCCTAAAGGCAATTATCGAGGTCCCACATGCAAGAGATAAAAGCGATCATCGCTGATGATGAAGGTCAGTTAAGGAGCTATCTGAAATCAAAGCTTTCTGATGTGTGGCCTGATCTTGTTATTTGCGGTGAAGCCGGAAATGGACAGGAAGCCTTAGCACTAATAGAGGAGTACCGACCCCATATCGCCTTCCTCGATATCCGAATGCCTGGTCTATCTGGAATGGAAGTGGCAAAAAAGATTGCCGGCTCATGCTGGGTTGTCTTTATCACTGCCTACGATCATTACGCAGTGGAGGCCTTTGAGAGTGAGGCCATGGACTACATTCTGAAACCGGTAACACGTAAGAGATTGAAAAAGACCACGGACCGATTTAAAAAACAACTCACCACATCATCCGGACCTCCTGCCGACCTTTCAAAGGCAGTTGAGCGAATTGTAGCCCGACTCCCCAATAAAGAAATGCCGAACTATCTGCAGTGGATTCGAGCCCGGCAGGGTAAGGAGATCAGGCTTGTTCCCGTAGAGGAGGTTTTATACTTCAAGGCAAGCGATAAATATACCACGGTCATAACAAAAGGCGGTGAATCTCTCATCAAAAAACCCATTAAAGAACTGACCAGCGAACTTGACCCCAACAAGTTTTGGCGCATTCATCGGGGAACAATTGTGAATGCAGGCTGCATAGCCAAAATGAGCCGCTCTATTACCGGACGCGGCGTCGTCAGGCTGAAAGATTGCCCCGAGACCCTTACGGTCAGCAGGTCTTACATCCATATTTTTAGACAGATGTAGACATGCTGAAGTCTAAATAGGTTTACCCGATCAATTTTATTACCACCTTTACTGGACCGCCTATACCGCTTGCCATAAATATGCTCCGAAATATGGAATTGCGGTATAAGTGGTTTTAGGTACCTGCTTATTGTGCAAGCACGCAGTTTGCTTTGTTAATGGCGGAAAGTTATAAATGTTTGTACCATACCGTCATGCTTTGGATACTTCCACAGATCTGGGAATTGTTTTTTAATAATCCTGAATAGTTGTATCCATTGTTCTTAAAGACGGAATTCATCCCATGTGATTCAGCCCTTGCAATCGTATATGCGGTAATAATTCCCAGCTTGCGAGCCTTGTTGTCCATATAACGCAGCAGTGTGTCGGCAAAGCCCATGCTTCTCCATTTCGGCAAAGTTGCAAAATCGGTCATTTCAGCATTTTTGTTTATCAAATTAATTTCTACGGCAGCGATTGCTGCAATTCTGCCTTGCATCCGAATACAAAAATAGAGAACTCCCTCTTTGAGCATTCGTTGCAAGTAGGTGGGTTGGTGAATTGGGAAAGGATAAGAGCTAAAAACCTGCCGGTAAATTGTGCTCATCTCTTCTGCATCTGAGGGTTTGCAAGAAACCACATCTCGTACAGTCCTGTCTGTTCGAGGTTTTTTGTTTGCAATTCCTCTGCCGGCATTGTTCACAAGCCTCAATAGTGTTTCAGCATCTTGTGCCCTTTGTCTTTTGGCAGAAAAGTATTTGGCAATAAAAAAACCGTCGGTTTTGCCTAAAAAAAATCTCGGAACCACAGCCTCTTTAACATAATCAGCGGATTTGAAATCTTTCCACACAGATGCCGGTATTTTACCAAATATCTTTCCGTAGCCATTTTTTAAAGCCATATCATTAAGTGTTGCAATCAGTCCATGAGTATCGTCTGTGTTCAACTGCATTAAATAAATGCGGTCGTTGTGCAGTCCGTGCTGAATGATGGACCCTTTTATGTCTTCAATGATATCCGGCAAAATCACCTTTTTATTGTTTCGAGATGTTTTAATCTGGGTTCCTTGCGAACTTATTTGTCAGGATAGCGTATATTAGTCTAAAGATTTAAGTTTTTTCAACCGTTTGCCGATTTCATGCAGTATTTCTTCAGATCTTGAAAAGTGAAGCCTGATCAGGTGGTTCACCGGTTCATGGAAAAAGCTGGAACCGGGTACGGCGGCTACGCCGACCTCCTTGGCCATCCAGCGGCAAAATTCCCGGTCATCCTTAACACCATAGGCTGTACAGTCCACCATCACATAGTAGGCTCCCTGGGGCTTCGTGTATGAGAGTCCTGCTTCGTTCAGATATGCTAAAAATAATTTCCTTTTGTGGGTATAATCTGCCGCTAACTTCTCATAGTAACTTAAGGGCAGTTCCAGTGCACTGGCGGCGGATTCCTGCAGCGGAGCGGCGGCGCCAACTGTAAGGAAATCATGCACTTTTCGGGCACCGGCGATCACTGCTTCAGATCCGATGACATAACCGAGCCGCCAGCCGGTCATATTGTAAGTTTTTGACAGGGAACTGCATGAGATGGTCCGTTCGAACATATCCGGCAAGGCCGCCATATAGCGATGTCGGTTCGGGCGGTAAACGATATGCTCATATACTTCATCGGTGATGACAAAGACGTCATACTCCATTGATAGGTCCGCAATGAATTCAAGCTCTTCCCGGGAGAAGACTTTTCCGCAAGGGTTGGAGGGATTACACAGTATAATGGCTTTGGGATTTTGGGCAAAGGCTGTTCTGAGTTCATCCGGATCGAACACGAAATCGGGAGGATGCAAAGTCACATAGATGGGTTGAGCGCCGCTTAGGATGGTAACGGCCCCGTAATTTTCGTAATAGGGAGAAAAAATAATCACCTTGTCTCCGGGATTGCAGGCGGTCATCATGGCACTCATCATCGCTTCGGTGCTGCCGCAGGTCACCACCACATGGATCTCGGGATCCAGGTCAAGTCCCATCCAGTATTTCTGTTTTTTTACCAGCGCTTCCCGGAAGCGCGGTGCACCCCAAGTAATGGCGTACTGGTGGGGGCCATCGGTCATCGCCAGTTTACCGGCGGTCAGAACTTCCGCCGGCGGGTCGGCATCAGGAAAGCCCTGGGAAAGATTGATGGCGCCGTACTGATTCGACACACGAGTCATTTCGCGAATTACCGACTCAGTAAAAAAGGTCAAACGATCAGCGGTTTTGGGCATATGTTCCTCCAAAATATTGATTTGCACACCCATTAAAACTGCCGGTGAACAATCCGGCCGTCAAACAGGGTCATGTCTACCTGAACCTCCGGCATTAGTGAAGGTAGAATTTCCAGAATATTTCTATTTAGAACCACCATATCCGCCCGTTTACCGGGTTCTATGCGTCCGATATCATGGGCATTGTGGACGGTCGCAGGTGTATAGGTATAGGCTCTCAGCGCTTCAGCCACTGTTACACGGGAATCCGGATACCAGCCACCTTTCGGCGTTCCGTCGGTTCGCTGTCGCGTAACTGCCGCATGAATTCCTAATAGCGGATCAGGGGTGCATACCGGACAGTCGGAGCTGAACATCACCGGCGCACCGGTATCGAATAATTGGCGGAGAGGATAGGTCCACTTTCCCTTTTCTCCCAGTGCCATATCGATGAGGTTTATATCCAGCAGCATGTTGGCTGGGTTGACACACAGAGCCATATTAAGCTTGCTGAGTCGATCGGCATCCTCCGGTTGCAGCATCTGTACATGTTCGATGCGATGGGCAATGGCTGGCGATGGTAAACCGGAGGAGATGCGACGCAATTCAAGGGCTTCAAAAATGTTGATCAATTCCCGGTTCGCGCGATCCCCCACCGCGTGCACCATCACCGACAGACCGGCTTTATCGGCCCTGTTAATATCACGTGACAGAACTTCCATATCAATCAGCGGCATCCCTCTGTCAGCATCCAGGTAGGGTTCGATCAACCAGGCGGTACGGGCGCCCATTCCGCCATCGGAAAAAAATTTTACATGACCGACGCGCAGCTTTTCGTTACCGAACCCGGTTTGAAGGCCCAGACCGATGATGTGGTCCAGCTCGTGTCCGGGCAGGGAAACCCAGCAGCGGAGGTCGAGACGCCCTTCATGGTCCAGTCTCTGAAAAGTCTGAAATGATCCGGCGCCGTCCTTATCTTCCATCAAGCGGACGTCTTGAATGCCGGTGACCCCCCATCGGTGAAGGGCCTTAGTCGCGTCTTCAAAAGCTTGCATTATCTGATCTGTCCTCGGCGGCGCAATGGCCTGTCGCACGAGGTTGATGGCCAGTTCTCTTATAATACCGTTGGGTTCTCCGGTGTGGTTGTGTTCAATCCGCCCTTCCGGTGGATCCGGCGTGTCAGCATGAATGCCGGCCAAACCCAGAGCAACGGAGTTGGCAACGGCCAGGTGCAGATCACAGCGCCAAAGCAGCACCGGATGCTCCGGTGCTACCCGGTCCAGGGTTTCTCTGGTTGGGATGCGTTGCTCGGTCCAGTCGGTCTCATTCCATCCCTGGCCAATAACCCACTGGCCCGGAGGGCGACTATCAGCTGCCTTTCCCACACGGTTTAACAGTTCTTCAAGGCTGGTAAGGTCATCCAGCTTTATACCCTGACGATTGAGTGCCCACTCATAGAAATGGATGTGGGTATCGATAAAACCCGGTGCCACCAGTCTACCGTCAAGGTTGACCCTTTCAGTGCCAGGACCGGCCAGATTGAGCACATCCTTGTCTTGCCCCAGGGCCAGGATTTTTCCGTTTCCAACGGCAACGGCCTGGGAATGGGGATAAGTAGTACTCTGGGTGGCAATGATGCCGTTGTAAAGGATACTTTGAGGCACTCCGATAGGCATTTTCATATTAAAAATCCTTTTTGAAAAGGGTCATGCGCATCCACAACGAACTGGTGATAACCGGTAATCTGCGCGTTTCCCCGAACTTGGCCCACGATGCCCTTGAATTTTCCAATGGGCAGTGTTTTGACGATCCGTCCTTCGAACACCGTGCCCAGAGGACTGGCATTTTTATAATCCTGACCACGATCGAGCGTTCCCAGGTGGTGGAGCAGCGTCATCTTGGCCGTGGTACCGGTGCCGCAGGGGGAACGGTCCATGTGGGACTCGCCGTATATCACCACGCTCTTTCCGGTGCCGGTTTTAGGGTCTTCATCATAAAATTCGGTCACATCTATCGTGTTCACCTCCGGCCGCTGGGGATGGTAAACGCGAAGGGCCCGATTGGCGGCCTCAATCACCGCCATTCCCAATGGGATCAGACGGTGGCTGTTTTGGGGAACCAGGTCAATGCCGATGGATCGGGCCGACACCATGGCGAAAAACCCGCCCACGCAGACCAGGTCAACGGGAACCTTACCAAATTCGGTGACATCAATCTCGCAGTCGGTATCAAAGACAAATGAGGGCACCATTTCAATGGCAACTGATTCCACATGACCATCTCTAATCCGGGTATGGGCATCCAGCGGTCCGGAAGGGGTATCCACGGTGATAATGGTGTCGTCAGCGTCTGTGTGCAAAGCTCCGGCTTCGATTAATGAAACCACCGCTCCGATGGTGGCATGGCCACATAAGTAGGGATAACGCCGGGCGTCCATGTAAAACAGACCGAATTGTCCTTCAGGACTTATCGGTTCGGTCACCACGGCCGCCATGATTCCTCTATGTCCCCTGGGTTCCCGGGTCAGTAGCATACGGACATGATCGAAATGAGATTCGAAATAGTTCCGTTTGTCTTTCATTGTGCTGCCGGGCAGGGAACCCACGCCACTGATCAGCAACCGGGTGGGTTCCCCCTGGGTATGAGAGTCAATGGTAACGATTCGATCCGGATATAGAGCCAGAAATCTGCTTTTAATCTGATCAAGTTTCAGCATATGTGCCTTCCTGTATCTTTGTCGATGTTTTACACAGCATAGCTTCGTTCAGGTCGCCCCATACCCGCATAAAAAACAAAACCTGAAAACGATGAAGCCTGCTTTCAGGTTTTGGGGTGAAAAAATTGCAAGAAAAACGACCTGGCATATCATTGAATGGGAATCAGATGGCAGTGTTGCGGTGACACCTGGACGCTGACGTCTTCGCCGATGTTGTAGATGCGGGTTCTCATCATACTGATGACATGAATTTCACGGTCGGTACCCAGTTCAATGAAATAGCTGACTTCTCCGCCCATGTAACTGCGGTCTTTAATGCGGCCCTGAAAGTGGTTCATTCCCTCCTCCGGCTCAAATTCATCCTGGGGAAAGGCATCAAACCGCTGTGCGCGGACGATCATTTCCACCTGATCGCCTTTGGAGAATCCGCCTTTATTTTCTGCAAAGAGGACATCACCGGTTTCAATTTGGACGTCTATGCGATGCGGGTCGACATCCACGACTTGGCCTTGAATGAAATTGGAGTGGCCTAGAAAATCAGCTACAAAATGGTTGGCCGGCTCGTTATAGACAGATTTGGGGCTGCCTTCCTGCTGTTTGCGACCATCTTTCATGACCAGGATCTGATCCGACATGCTCAATGCCTCGCGCTGGTCATGGGTGACAAAGATGGTGGTGACACCGAGCATTTGCTGAATGTTGTCTACCTCCCGCCGCATCTCTTCTCTCAGGTTCTCGTCCAGCGCGGACAGAGGCTCGTCCATCAGCAACACATCCGGCTCAATAACAATGGCTCGGGCCATAGCGATGCGCTGCTGCTGGCCTCCGGAAAGCTGGTTCGGCATTCGATTTTCAACCCCTGGCAGACGAACCATCTCCAATGCCCGTGTCACCTTTTTTTTGATCTCCTCTTTGGGTACATCTCTGTATTTCAAACCAAAGGCCACGTTTTCAAAGATGGTCTTGTGGGGGAACAAGGCATAGTTTTGAAAAATCATTCCCAGGTTTCGCTTGTGGATCGGTATTTCGTTGATCCGGACCCCCTTGATGAAAATATCACCCTCGGTGGGCTCCTCCAACCCGGCCACCATGCGCAGCAATGTGGTCTTTCCGCATCCGGAAGGACCCAGCAGCGTCACCAGACTCCCTTCTTCGATGTTAAAATCCATTTTTTCAACGGCAACCACTTTGCCGAACCGTTTCAAAATGCCTTTAAACTGTACCATGGGCTGTTTCTTGTCCGTCGTCAAAATATACAGTCTCCCTTCGTTGTTCTAGTGCCGAGGTCGGACATCTTCCACTTAAGAGAGTCCGACCCCGGCAATCATATGGCCTATACCAACACCCATCTATCGAATGTCGATCTAACTGCCTGACTTGATTCGATCCCATTTTTCGGTGAATTCCAACTGGTTGGCATTCCAGTAAGACGGATTGGCAAACAGATAACCGTCCAGTTTTCCGGTGGGATCGAAGGCCGGCATCTTCTTGATCTTTTCGGTCAATTTAACCTTGGTTGGATCCAGGCTGGGCGGATAATTCTGTCCTTCCGCCACAGCGATGGCCGCACTTGGTTCCAGCATGAAATTGAGCAGCTTATGGGCGATCTTAAGATCGGTTCCTTTGAGGACAAACAGATATTCCATCCAGGAGTAGGTCTCCTTGGGAGAGAGGTAACCGATGGGATGACCTTCCTGCTGAAGTGCGGCCACCCGTCCGGACCAGGCCACCGTCGCATAGATCTCTCCGTTGGCCAACAGGCTCATCAACTCGGCACCGGAGCTCCAATATTTCTTCATCAGGCCGCGCTGCTCACGTAAAGCCGCCCATATGGCCTTGAGATTGGTCATATTGTTGGGGCTTTGGCCGGTATGCAACGCGGCGTACCACATATTGGTCCTGAAGTCACCGCCCCAACTGCCCAGTTTGCCTTTCAAGCTTTTGTCCCACAGCAGGGAAGCACCCAGTTTTTCAGCCTTTTTTTTGCTGATATGTTTGGTATTGTAAGCGATTCCGGTTTGTCCCAAATCATACGGCACAGCCGACAGGGTTCCTTTGGTGATTTTCCGCAGGGGTTTAATCATGGCGGCCATGACATTTTTCAGGTTGGGAATTTTGGATTCATCCAGCACCGAGGCAAAACCCAACTCTGCATAACGCGCATAGTCGAAAACGGCGCTGAGATGGGCGATATTAAACTCCCCACCCGGTGGGTAGGACGCTTTAACTCGCGTCAGGTAGGAGTTCATGTCACCGAATTCACCATCGATAACCTTGATGCCCGTGGCTTTGGTAAAAGGCTTGAAGGCGTATTTTCGAAAGGCTTCAGAGGTAGAGCCGCCCCATCCGTCAAAGCGGATGGACTTGGCCGCCCATGCCTCTTTTACGGCGTTTCCAAAGGGCAATCCCACCAGCCCGATCGATGCACCGGCAAGCCCGAGATATTTGAGAAAGTGACGCCGGCTGATTTTGCCGTTTTTATACGCATCGTATACCCTATCCAGTTTTTCTATGGTAATGTTGCCCATTGTGCCTCCTTTCAGTAGATGGTTGTCAGTTTATGTTTTTACTTTGGAAAACTTCCGGGATAGATATCCTGCCAGCAGCGGGGTGGCGACGGTCAGCACGATCATCACCGCACCCAACGCATTGATTTCCGGGCTGATGGAATTTCTCAACATGCTAAAAATCTTCACTGGAACCGTTTGATTCTGTGCCGTTGCCCAAAACAGGGTCGCCGTAATATCATCAAACGAAATGGTAAAGGAAAAAAGAGCACCGGCCAGTATGGCCGGTAGTAATAACGGAAAAGTAATCTCCTTAAAAGTTTGAAATGCATTGGCACCCAGTGATTTTGCCGCTTCCTCATATTCTTTTTTAATGCCCACCAAGCGGGCCTGAACAATCAGCAGTACATAGGGTAGGGTCAGCACCACGTGTCCGATAACCAGCAGGGCAAAACTCTTGGGCTGCTGGAGCCATCGTAAAAACAGCAGCAATGCGACGCCTAAAACCACTTCCGGAATCATGATCGGCGATAACAGCAGCGTGTTGAGGGTGTTTTTGCCGGGAAACTCAAAACGAATAAATGCCATAGCGGCAAGAATCCCGATGCCGGTAGATATCACTGCAGTCAGCGAACCCAGGACAATAGAGTTGGTAAAGGCGTCAATGATCGATTCATTTTGAGCCAGCCTGATAAACCAACGGAAACTCACCCCTTCCATGGGGAAAATGCCGAACTGTTTGGGATTGAACGCCAATACCATAACCACGACGATGGGGGCGAACATGAATACGTACACGAGGAACGTGTAAACTCTGATTAATGTCCATCCCAGTGAGAATTGTTTCATGGTCTAATTTCCCTGAAGACTTTTAAAAATCTGGTTGATTCCCAAATATCGGTTGTAGGTCCATACGATCACAAACAATAGAGAAAGCAGGATGACACTGATGGCCGAGCCGAACGGCCAGTCCAGTGTACCGATAATTCGTTTGAAAACGAGATTGGCGATCATTTCGTTACCGGGACCGCCCAGTATCATGGGTGGCAAATAAGTGCCCGCCGTCAAAACAAAAACCAGCAAGCAGCCGGCGCTGAGACCTGGAAGGCTCAAGGGCAGCGTCACCTCACGAAACGCCTGCCATTCGGTGCAGCCCATGCAGCGTGCGGCTTCTAGCAAACTCTTATCGATGCCCTCTAAACTGACATATATGTTAAGGATCATGAATGGTAGGAGATACATGATCAAACCCATAAGCACGGTGAATTCATTGTAAAGCATGGATATGGGGGATTGAATCAGTCCGATTTTCAACAGGAAGTGGTTAATCAGGCCCGAATCACCCATGATGTTGATCCAGCTCATGGTGCGGATGATAAAGCTGACCCAAAACGGCAGCATGATGAGCAAAAGGAAGACCTGTTTATAGCGATTTTCGCTGCGGTAAAAAAAATAGGCGGGAATATACCCCATGACCACGCATAACAGGACGGTTTCAAAAGAGATACGAATGGTTCGAAGGAGAATTATAGGATAGAAAAAATCTTCAAAGAACTTGGCGTAATTCCCGAACTGGAAGGCGGGAATGTCCGCTCCGCTAGGTGCGCGCAGCCAGAAGCTGTATACAACCACAAAACAAACCGGTATGACCAGAAGAAAAAAGACTGCACTCAAAGAAGGCGCCAGCAGCGCCCATGGTTTCCATTTTTCAGGTTTCATGGTGTGTTTCCCTGGTGAATTGATTAAAAAATATGCAAACTGTAACGTTCTATAAGGCTGTTTTTACCTACCTGCGGTTTTTACCTGGCGGCAGGAGCCCGGATAGGGACTTGGCCGTTTCTCTGATCATGTCCCCATACTTTGCTTGGATGTCCTTTGCACTGTGTTGCAGTACTGAAAAGTCAAAGCATACCGCACCGACTCCTTTCCCGCTCAGAGGATCGTACAAGGGCGCCCCAATAGCAATCAAATTGGGTAGATACTCTTCCACGGATATGGCATATTGACGCGCTTTGGTTTTTTTTATTTCCGAAATCAACGCCTCCTTGTCCACGATCGTCTTTTCGGTTTTGGCCACCAGAATCATCTTGTCGATCTTTTCAGCGATCAGATCGTCAGGCAGGCTGGACAGATAGGCTTTCCCCAATGACGTGCTGTGTAAGCAGTTTTTGGAAAAATCCGGCAAACTGTAAATAAGGGTCTCTTCCGCCTCACGATGATAGATGCGCACCAACATGTCATCCACTGCAAAGTGCACATCGATGCTGATATTTTTCTCTCTGTGGATCCGGTCCACCACCTCCTTGATCATCTTCAAATGGTCGGTGGCCCGCATCAAATTGTTGCAAAACAGCAGGCACAGTATGGATGGCCGGATCTCCTTGGTTTTTGTGTCTTTTGCCAGGTACCCCAGCTCTACCAGTGTGTTGATGTAACGGTAGGTTGAAGTCATGTTTAAATCCAGCGTCTTGGCAATTCCACTCTGGGTCAATACCGGGGTTTCCCTGTTGAAAAGAGACAGGATTTTCAACCCCTTTTCCAGCGATTTCGAAAAATAGTATTTTTCTTTTGACATTCCGTTTAAAGATGATTTAATAGGTGCACTATAATAGAAATGCTTTTACTATTATAGTTAATAATGCAGATTTCAGAACAAATGTCAACTACTAATTTTTATTTAGTGAATGAGGAGGGGTCATGCTGCAAAATAATACATTAATGACGATTGTTTTTGAGAATTCGGATGAAGAGAACCACATACCTCTCTCAGACCTGATTGAGGCTCTTATAGATTTTTTAGGCCACTTTGCGGAAAAGAGCTTGGTGGGGAAAGCGTTTTATTCCATTGTTCAGACGGGTGACGGACGAACGAAGTTTTCAAGGCTGCTCAACGCCTGCAAGTATAACAACAATCCCAAAGGATTTTTTTCAGAACTGCTCATGTTGCTTGGGAAAGCGGATGGTACCGGAAAAATCAGCATCAATGGAGTAGAATTGCCCCATTTGCTGCTGGTGGCAATTCTGGAAGTCGTGCTTCCGGGCAATCGGTTCACATCGATAAAGTCAACCGAACAGCTGGAAAAAATGGCCAATATCAAGTTGTCGGAAGCGGATCGGGGCGATATGCAAAAAGTGATCGATACCTATCCGGTGCGGCTTTCCATGCACACCATTCGCCAGATGCGGGTGTCCGGCGATGTGGCCTATCAGTACCTGCCTTTTATCCAGGAGTTGGATGATGCCGGGCACACCAACACATGGATCGGTCAGTTCCACCAGGGACTGCTGGAACAGATGTATCAGAACCGGGTCATTTTTTTACTCAATATGAGCTGTCCGGTCTACTGCAGGTTCTGCTTCCGCAAACACAAGGAAACACGAAACGAAGCCAATCCCACCCCGGCGGATGTCAAAAAGGCGGTGGCCCACGTGAAAAATTCACCATCCATCAAAGAAATCGTAATCACCGGAGGCGACCCATTCATGAACCGGACCAACATGGCCTGCGCCATTGATGGTCTGATGGAGATCGACCATGTCCAGACCCTGCGCCTGGCGACCCGTTGCATTTCGTACTATCCCCACCTATTCTTGTCTAACGATTCAAAGCTGCTGGGTTACTTGAAACGAAAAAATTTGGAACTCCAGGAGCGCGGCAAGCGGATGGAAGTGGCCACCCATTTCATCCATCCCGATGAAATATCCCCGCAGAGCCTGATGATCATCACCGAACTGGTAAAAAGCGGCATTGCGGTTTACGTGCAGACACCGTTTTTGAACAACTGCAACGATAAAGGCCCCGAACTGGTCCGGCTGTTCAGTCTGCTGCGTGGTGCCGGCGCCGAGCTCCATTATATTTACATCCCCTGCAGTCCCATCCATGGAAACAGCGTATACTGGACACCGATTTCAAAAGGCCTGGAGGCAGGCAACTATTTGCGGGCACACATGTCTGATCGGGTTATTCCCAGAATATGTACGGCCACTCCCATCGGCAAGATGGACTGGCACACCAGCGGTTGGGCCGTGGAGCCGGTGGCGGAAAATGACAACTTCATGTGGATCCGAACGCCTTACACACCGGGCTATTTTAAGCGATTCGCACCCATTGCCAATGAACTGGAAAATATCCGGGTCAACGACGAGGGAACCATCGATATTCAATACATGGCACAAATCGGCGATGAATCGCTTTTTCTGGGAAACAGGGCGCCTGTACTTGCCGGAGGTGCGACCACGCAACCGGAAAGTGCTGATACGATTCTGCCGATGGTATTCAGCGGTGAAAAAATCACGCCATCTATTGTCGATACCGGATCAAAAACCATTTCACGCGTCCATGAAACCCGGGTTGAAATTGACACCGAATGTATCGAATCGGATCTGGATTATATCCGGGATGACGAAAGAATTACCGACGTGGTAATCGTTTCTGAAAAAGACGCTACCGAATCCTTGTTCCGAATCAGAAAAATCATCGGGACGCTTAAAAATTTCCCCCATGTGAATGCCGTGCGACTGCGCAGCCTGAATTTCAACTATCAACCGGAACGCTACACCCCGGTGGTAATCGACAAACTGGCCGACCTGAACAAACTGACCATGGTCAATCCGCTGCGCCTGGAAATTGAAACCCAATTCCTGGTTGCTGAGGAATTTCAACCGGAGCATACTCGGCTTACCCGTCTGCTGAGCAACAAGGGCATTACCGTTTATAACAACACGCCTCTGCTGGGTGGAATCAATGACACCCCGGAGGCCATTCACCATCTTGCCTATGGCTGCCGGAAAGCCGGCATTGAATTTCATCATCTTTATGTGGCCGGGCTTCCCATCCAAGACCGCTGGAATATAAAAAATCCGGTGGCACTTTACGATGTGGTGGACGTTGCCACACGGGTGCGCCGGGAAGGCAGCGGCAGGGAAATCCCCCGCTATATTATTCGCACGGTCTTGGGTGAGGTGGATTTCGGTTTGTCATCCACCATTATCGGTAAAGATGGAAATCTGAAGGTTAAACTGCTTCCCTACGAACTGTCATACTTTAAGGCCATATCGCCGGATTTCACCTGGCCCGAGGATATTAAGGAAGATGTAGACGGCAAACCGGTCGTATCGATTTCCGGCCTGATGAAAACCACTGATTTTGCATTATCGTAACCAGGAGGCCTCATGTATTATCCGTTTTTGCTTTACAGCAAAAAAGTCAAACACCGACCTGTCTTTCCCGAGCTGAAAGGAGATCCTTTTATTGCCGATCTTTCAAACAACAGTCCGCTGCTCAAAGGATTGGAGGTGAGAAACCAGGAAAAATTCCAACGAATCTTGGATGAGAAGATGGGAGCGGAATTTAGTTGGGGGATTTCTCCCTATCTGGAGCGGCGCGACACCCTGCTCGGAGACTGCCCCCAGATGGTGGCCGACCAGCGATTCATCCACCTGGGTCTGGATGTAATCGTGGACCTGGGCACGCCACTGCATGCGCCGCTGGATGCCACTGTCTCAGAAAGCGGTTACGAAAGTGGAGAAGGAAACTATGGCGGGTACGTACTTTTAAAGCACAAAAGCCCCTATTTTGAGACCTTTTACAGCTTTTACGGACACCTGTGCAAAGATCGCCTGCCGCCGGCCGGCAAAACCTTTCCGGCCGGCGTGGCATTTGCCGAGATCGGTGATTTTCACCAAAACGGTAACTGGTTCCACCACACGCATATCCAGGTGATCACTGGCAAGGGCCTGGAAATGAGTTATGTTTCCAAAGGATATTGCACTGAAAAAGATCTGGTGGAAATAAACGATCTCTGCCCTTCGCCGATACCCTTGTTTATTGTCGGGTTCCGGGGCAATTCTTGATATATTGACATATCGAATAATAAATATAGCTGAAGTATTATCTACAGGCAATCCAGGTAGACGTTAATTCTAGTAGCACAATAACACCCCAATTGAGCGAAAACTTATGCTGCTTTTTTAAATTCATTTTCGTTTAGAGTAGTACAAATGTTACGATAAAGTAATTCAGTTTCATTGTTCTTTGTCAATTCGATGACTTTTACACC